>JBHHZX010000026.1:0-18471 GCA_046758265.1 Phycisphaerae bacterium | reverse complement strand
TGGAAGCTTCCCGCAGGTGTTCGGTCGAGCAATACAAACGGCCGTGCCTACTTACGGAGCTAGGCGAGGACGACAGGCTGCTCGATGCTGGCGCGTAGTACTCGGCAGGTCTTCTGATCGTTCGGCACGCATGAACAGCCCATCTTGACATTATCTTACAAAGTTCTAGGAAGCTAAACCGCCGCTAGTGACACGTTTATAAGCCCGTGTGTTAAAATAGAGAAGATTTTTTCGCGCTCAAACTGGCAATCTGACGAAAGGTGGGGTATCCTTTCGGCGTGGCATTCATCCCGTGGCCCTGTGAATGCCGAGTAGCCGAAGCTGGCCAGTCGCTCGGGAGGCTTCAACCCTTTCCTGAAGGCCACGCGTTCATGGAGGAGCGCACCCCCAATGGCACGGATAGCCAAGGACAGTGTCGTCGCAGTCTGGCGGGAATTCCGCAAATCCAAGTCCACCGAACTCCGCAACATATTGGTCGAGCGTTACATACCGCTGGTCAACAAGGTGGCGGAAATCATGGCCCGCCGCCTCTGGCCACGTGTGGGGGCGGACGAGCTGGCCAGTGCCGGCTACGACGGACTGATCGCGGCAGTCACGTCATACGACCCGGATCGGGGCGTGAAGTTTGAAACTTACTGCCGGCAGCGGATCGTCGGGGCGATTCGCGACTGGCAGCGGGAGATCGACCCGCTGGGCCGCTCCGGTCGGAACTTCGAACGCTCGCTGAACGCCGTCGAAGAACGCATTCAGGCCGAGCGTGGCGAGGTGGCGAGTAGCGCCGAACTGGCGCGTGAGCTGGGCCTGTCCCTTGGCAAGTTCATCAAAATGAAGCGGACGATAATGGCCTCGCACTGCGTGCCGCTGGAAACGCCGACGGAGCGTCGCAATGATTCGCGCGTCAACTCGCTGGTTCCGGTGGACCCCGGTCCCAGCCCGGTGCAGCATACCGAACGAGAACTGATCCGTGAATACCTGACGCGCGGACTCAAAGAGCAGGATCGCTTGATTATCACGCTCTACTACTACGAGCGCTTGACAATGGCTGAAATTGGCTCGGTGCTCGGTGTCAGCGAATCACGGGTTTGCCAGCGGCACGCCGAGATTGTCGAACAGTTGCGCACGCGCTTCGCGAACGCCGCCTGTGACTTGGTGGCCTAATCCGGATCCTTTCTTCTGTTGACTCTTGTGTTGACGTGCTCGCTTTCGGGCGGAGCGCGCCCGTTATCGGGCCGGGTTGATGCTTGCCCACCGAACTGTGCCGCTTGCCACTCGCTAGCCAGGGCTTCGCGCAGGTTTTGATGCCGCGGCAGGTCCGCAAAGCCAAATTCCCGCATCTCGGCGAGCACCTGCTCCAGCGTCCAGGCATGCTGGCGCAGCCGGTACAGCCCCACGGCCAGACCGGTCCGGTTGGTTCCCGCCGCACAGTGCACTAGGAGGGGTCCGGCGTCGGGATCGAACAGCACCGCTTTGATCTTCTCGCGCTGTTCGGGCGTGCTCCCGCCATCGCCGGGCAACGCTACATTGACCCACCGCAGGCCGAGTCGCCTGGCCGCCTCCCGCTCCGCGACACTTTCCGGCACGTCGGGGTTTAGCAGCGAGAGAACCGTGCGCACGCCGTATTTGCGCGTGATGTGCTCCAATTGGTATGGCGTGATGCTGCCACACCGGTAGAGCCGGCCTTCCTCAACCGCGGCGAAGCGCTTCGGCATCGCGCGCTGCTGAAGCCAGAGCATCACGACTGCAAAAGCGACGACGAGCAGTGCCAGCGTCGCCCAAGTTCTTCGCGGTGAGGAGGATCGCAGCAGAACCCGCTCCTTTTGCAGTTTCGGCGCTGAGTCTACGCGTCCGGGCCTGCTTGTCGAGCCGACAGGCCAGTGATTTGCAGTTGCCCGCCGCCTCAGTACGATGCGGCGGTCGCAGGCTTGCGCGTACAAGAGGCTAATGAACTTGGCTGTTATGAGTCCGGACGTGTCGCAACTCATAACCCTGCTGGTGATCGGGGGCGGCGCCGGCGTGCTCGGTGGGTTGCTGGGCATCGGCGGCGGGCTCGTCATGATCCCGGCGATGGTGCTTTTGTTTGACGACTTCGGCGATCAGGTCTACGGACGCAACTCGCTTCACTTGTACAAGCTCGCCGCCCTCGCCACCGCCGCCGTGCTTTCGATCCCTGCGGTTCGGCAGCATGCCCGGGCCGGCGCAATCGTGCCCGCGATGCTGAAAGGCATGATCCCTTTTGGGCTGGTCGGGGTTGTGTTAGGCGTTGGACTCGGCCGGTTGTTCGCCGACGAGTACACGGCGATTCTGCGGCGAGCCTTCGGCGTGTTCATGCTGTTGTCGGTGGTGGCCAACGTCTGGCAGCGCCGGGGACGCCGCAGGGCGGACAGCCATGGACGGGACAGTTGCCCGAGCCCCAACCGCTGGGGGCGTATCGGGGCCGTGGTGGGGCTGCCGGCGGGGGTCATCGCGGGTTTGCTGGGCGTTGGTGGCGGGATTTGGGCAGTTCCTGCGCAGAATTACCTGCTGGGCGTGCGTCTTCCCAACGCGATCGCGAATTCGGCAGGCATGATCGTGGGGCTGGCCGCCGGTGCGACGGTCGTCCAGAGTCTGGCAATTGCGCATCTGCACGATGCTCAAGTGCCCGTTTGGCAGGGCTTCTGGCTGGCGGTCTGGTTGGCGCCCGGTGCGATCATCGGCGGCTGGTTCGGGGCGAAACTGACCCATCGGCTGCCGGCTGAGTGGCTTCGAAACGTGTTTCATGTGCTACTGATACTCACCGGTCTGCGGCTGATCTTCTTCTAACCGATCTGTCGCGCGGGCCCACGTCGCTGAGGGCGCCCGGTCGCGGGTGCGTTCCCCGGTGCACGGGGGCGAAGTTTTTCTGCTGGCAGAATTCCAGCGTTTCGGTTGTACTGCCGAGAAATGTCGTGTATGGTCCGGTGTTGCTCTTTATCAAGCGGCGCATGTTCCGTTGCAAGGAGCAGAGGCTTCCTAACCCCCCTCCCCCTCGTTTGAGCAACTGGTTGCCAGCGGGTAGCCGCGGTCGGGGCCGACGGGCAAGCCAATTTGTCGCAGGACGACATTGATTTATGGTTGACCAGAATCTACTCAAGCAGATCGACATTTCCGACGCGGACGTTGACGCACAGTTCCAGGAGGTTTTCGGCGAGGAGTTTGACCAAGGTGGGATGGACAGATTCGTCGCCGACAGCATGTCGGATTTCGACACCAACACCATTTTGAAGGCCCGCGTCGTCGGGGTGGCCGGGAACGACGTCATTCTCGATGTCGGCCTGAAGAGCGAAGGGGTGGTCGACCGCAGCGAATGGGACGATCCCGAGAACGAGATCAAGGAGGGGGCGGAAGTCAACGTCCTGCTCGAAGAGGTGGAGTCGGACACCGGCATGGTGCTGCTGTCCAAACGGCGGGCCGACCGCATCCTGAACTGGCGCCGCATCGTCGAAACCTGCTCGGAGGGTGACCGGGTTTCGGGCAAGGTGCTCCGCAAGATCAAGGGCGGCTTGCTGGTGGATATTGGCGTGCCGGTCTTCCTGCCCGCCTCGCAGGTTGACATCCGTCGCCCGGCCGACGTGGGCGAGTTCATCGATCAGACCGTTGAGGCGAAGATCCTGCGGATCGACCGCGAGCGACGCAACATCGTCATTTCCCGCCGTAAGCTCATCGAGGAAGCGCGCAACGCGGCCAAGGAAAGGTTAATGGCCGAGATCGAGGTGGGTCAGGTTCGCAAGGGAGTGGTGAAAAACATCGCGGACTTTGGTGGGTTTGTCGATCTGGGTGGGATCGACGGGCTGCTGCACATCACCGATATGTCGTGGGATCGCGTCGAGCACCCGAGCCAACTGCTGAAGATCGACGAGGAAATCGAGGTCAAGATTCTCAACATCGATCGCGAGAAGGAGAAAATCGCGCTGGGCCTGAAGCAGTTGACCGAGAACCCCTGGGAACGAGTCGCCGAGCGTTATCCCATCGGTGCCCGCATCAGCGGCGAGGTCGTCAACATCGTCAATTACGGCGCGTTCGTCAAGCTGGAGCCGGGCGTCGAGGGGTTGGTGCACATCTCCGAGATGAGTTGGACGCGGCGGATCAACCATCCGTCCGAGCTGGTCAGTGCGGGCGACGAGATCGCTGTCGTGGTCCTCGATGTCAACAAGGACAAGCAGGAAATCTCGCTGGGCATGAAGCAGACCGAGGTCAATCCGTGGACGACCGTGGCCCAGAAGTACCCGAAGGGAACGCTGATCGAGGGCGTCGTCCGCAACCTGACCAACTACGGCGCGTTCGTCGAGATTGAGGAGGGCATCGACGGTCTGCTGCACGTCAGCGACATGAGTTGGACCAAAAAGGTCAGCCACCCCTCTGAAATGGTCAAGAAGGGTGACCGCATTCGCTGCGTGGTGCAAGACGTGGACCAGGAGAAGATGCGGGTGGCGCTGGGCCTCAAGCAGATGACCGAAGATCCCTGGCTCCGCGCCGTACCCGAGCGCTACCAGCCCGGGATGGTGGTCCGCGGCAAAGTCACCAAGATCACGAACTTCGGCGTTTTCGTTGAACTGGAACGGGATCTCGAAGGGCTGCTGCACGTCTCTGAGTTAGCCGACCACAAGGTCGATAACCCGCAAGACGAGGTCAAGATCGGCGACGAGATCGACGTCAAGATCCTTCGGGTTGACACGCTTGAACGCAAGATTGGCCTGTCGAAGAAGCGGGCCGACTGGGCCGGCGAAGGCGAAGGGGAAGAGCCGACGCCTGACAAACCCAAGCGCGAGCGCAAGCTGCGTGGCGGGTTGGGCCATTCGGGTGAAGAACTCGGTGGCGGACTGATCGACCGGTCGATCTTCAATCAGAACGGGTCGTAGAGCCTAACTGTCCCCTTTTTCAAGGGACTCCCCAACAGCCCTCATGTCGAGAACGCCAGCGCGCGGGCGTTCGGAGTCAGTACGAGTCATAGTGGACGCCGCGCGCGTCTGCGGCGTTCGAGTTTGCCGCGATGTAGCCCGTCTCGTAGTTGTAGACCCAGCCGGCGTTGAGCGCGGTCTTGATATAAGCCGGTACGGCCGGCCCGGAGAGCAGGTGTATGCGCGCGCTGGGGCCTGCCGGCGAGACCGGACAGCGCGGGACGCCGCGCTGTAGATACGGACCGTAGCAGAAGACTTCGCTAGGCGTGGGAGAAACGCGGCCCTCGGCGTCGCTGAATTGGGTGAGCTGGCGTATGAAGGCGGCGGCGGTTCCGGCGCCGGCGGCCACGGTCCCCGCCGCTCTCTGTCCCGGATAGGCGTCATGATCCTGATAGTAAAGCTCGATTGCCGTGCGAAGCACCGCAAGATCGGTTTTCAATCTCGATCCGCAGTCGTCGGTGGCCCCCTGGCTGAAGTGTGGAATTGCCACTGCGGCGAGCAGGCCCAGAACCACGACGACGACGATGAGTTCGACAAGCGAGACAGCGCGTTTTTTCATATCCAGAGTGTTCATTTTGTTCACTCGACCGGCCGACGATTCGCGTCCCCCGCTGGCGTTCTCATCGGTAAGATTCGGCAGCCGCTTGGGCGGCAAGTCCGGCCCAGTGTGCGAGTTGCGATAATCACTGCCTGCCGGGCGAGAGGGGCTGGTTGCCATGGTTCGGCCGGCGCCCGCGGGTGGCTCAAAGGCGAGCGAAACGTTGCTTGAAGTCGTCCGGCTGTGCCTGCATGTAGTGACGGAACGCATTGATGAACGTCGTTGTCGCCGCCGGGTCGGTGATGCGCTGGGCCCCTACGGCCAGCACCTCTAAGGCCTTGTCGACGCCGAGCCCGGCGCGATACGAACGCGTGGAGGTCAACGCGTCGAAGATGTCGACGACGTGCAGGATTCGGGCCGAAAGGGGGATCTGCTCGCCGCGCAGGCCTTCCGGGTAGCCCGAGCCGTCGTGGTTCTCGTGGTGGTACAAGACCGCATCGCAGACCGGCTTGAGGCTCGAGACGGGCCGGAGCACCTCGTAACCCAGACGCGGGTGTTGCCTGATTTGTTCGGATTCTTCAGCGGTCAGCTCGCCGGGCTTGTTCAGGACATGTTCGGGGATTCCGATTTTGCCGACGTCGTGCAGCAAGCCGGACCACTCCAACATCTGGAGGTCGCCGGCGGGCAAGCGCAGCGCCTTTCCCGTCAGTACCGCCAGCCAGCCGACCCGCTCCGAATGGCCGCCCGTGTAGTAATCACGGGCTTCGATCGCGTTGGCCAGCGCGCCCACCGTCTCAAGCGACGCCTGTCGCAGCCGCTGGACCATCTGCACGTTGCGCAGAATGTGGCCGCCATAGGTCAGCACCGTCTCTGACGCGCTCTGGTCGTCTTCGTCGAAGGGCGCTTGCCCGCCAGGGCGCAAGGCGATCACCACGTGTGGCTGCTCCGAATCGATCTCCAAGGTGCTCAGCAGCAGGTGGATTTCGCCGAGGCCGCGTTGGGACGCTTCCGGCAGGTTAAGGCGGCAGGCGCGGCGCGTCCGGCGCACGTCCTCGATTTCGCGGGCGAGTCGGGCGCGGACACGGCTGGGCACGACCGCGCGGGGGCCAGCGCTGGTTTCGCCGGCGCGCACGGGCGCGCAGCGATTGTCGTGGTCGAGTAGCAGTCGGGCGGCGTCCAGTGTGTCCGCATAGCGGTTGAGCAATGCCGCTCGCAACGTCGCGGGGTCGTCGCACGTCGAACAATTCTCGGAGATTTCACGAACGACGTTCAGACGCTCGTAGCAACGCGAAAGTTCACGCCGCAGGGCCTCGTTCGCATCCGCAAGTTGTCGAAACTGGCGGACAATGGAACTGGTGTGGACCGGATCGGCTGAACTGTACGCCGATAAACTGAACAAACCGGGCGTCGGGCCTGTGGGTTCCTGGCCCGCCGTCCCGGCCCGATCGTCGGTCGAACCATTCCGGCTTGCGTCGGCGGGAGGGAGTACCCAAGACGCATCATGTCGCGCGGGGTCTTCGTGCACCGCAGTACTCACTGCGTTTTGGCTCGGCCCGAGAGACGGCGCGCTACGCACCGCCGCGACGAGACGGACAAAACGGGGTCAATGGCCGTTGCGAACTGTCCGAACCCCCTGCATTGCGTTCGGCGCTGCCGCAGTCTTGTATCGAACGAGCTTTGCGCCGGCTTCTCGCGGCTCGACCCGTTTCAGCCCGCGCCAGAGACGCCCATCTAATCTGGGACGCGGGGCGGCAAAGCCGTCTGATAAGAGGGGAAGGGTTCAAGGGCCCAAGGATTCAGGGGGCTGCGGGTTCAAGTGAGAGGCGGTTACCGGCCGGACCGGGCGTACTGTCCGAACCACGCGGCGGTGCGCGCCAGTCCTTCCGCCCGGTCAACCGCGGGTTCCCATCCGAGCCGTTCACGGGCCCGCGTGATGTCGGGGCGGCGCAGCTTCGGATCGTCTTTCGGCCGTTCAACGTGCGCGATCTCGCTGCGGCTGCCGGTCAGCCGGGCGACTTCCTGCGCCAACTGGAGGATGGTGATCTCGGTCGGGTTGCCAAGGTTGACCGGTTCGGTCACGTCGCTGCTGGCCAGCCGCACCAGTCCGTCCACCATGTCCGTGACGTAGCAGAAACTACGGGTCTGGCTACCGTCGCCGTGCACCGTCAGCGGCTTGCCGGACAAGGCCTGGGTGATGAAGGTTGGCAGGGCGCGGCCGTCATCGGCGCGCATCCGCGGCCCGTAGGTGTTGAAGACGCGCGCCACGCGCGCCTCGACGCCGTAGTGATCGACATAGTTGGAGATCAGAGCCTCGGCGAAGCGCTTGCCTTCATCGTAGCAGCAGCGGGGCCCGATGGGGTTGACGTGACCCCAGTACGATTCGCGCTGCGGATGCTCTTGCGGATCGCCGTAGACTTCGCTGGTGCTGCTGTGCAGCAGCCGGGCACCGCTCTGACGGCAGAGGTCGAGCATGTTCCAGACGCCGCGCGAGCAGACATCGAGAATCGCGAGTCGGCGCGGGCCGAAATCGACGGGTGAGGCGGGACAGGCGAGGTTGTAGACGATCTCGAACGGGCCTTCGACGGGCAACGGTTCGACGATATTGTGCGCGACGAACTGGAAACCGGCCCGGCCCTTGAGGTCGTTGACGTTTACCAGTTGTCCGGTCGAGAGGTCGTCGACGCCGACGACCTCATGCCCCTCGTCGAGCAAGCGTCCGCACAGGTGGTATCCGATGAACCCGGCACAGCCCGTCACAAGCAGTCGCACGGCGGCACTCCTGGACAAATCCTGGGAGCGAATCCCAAAAAGATTTCAAGTTGGCCGGCGGAGCCAGTCCCCACGGCGCGTGCCTGGAATTATAGTGTGTAGGCCGATGCAATCGTCAGGGGCAACAAAGTTTGCAGGCGCGACGCGCTCCAGGGAGTATTGCGGATGCGATTGTGCGTGATTGGCAGCGGATACGTGGGCCTTGTGACCGGGGCTTGTCTGGCGGACAGCGGCAACCACGTCGTGGCAGTGGACAACGACGCGGACAAGGTTCGCCGACTTGCCGACGGGGACCCCATCATCTTTGAGCCCGGGCTCGAAGAACTGCTGAAAGCCAACCTGGCTGCCGGACGTTTGCAGTTTACTACGCAGGCGCGCCAAGGCGTGGCGCGGTCGCGGGTCGTGTTCCTGGCGGTCGGAACCCCGCCGCAGGCGGATGGCTCGGCGGATCTGTCAAATATCGAATCGGCGGCCGCGGATGTCGCCAAAGCGCTGAGCGGCTTCACTGTGATTGTGGTCAAGAGCACGGTACCGGTCGGGACCTGTGATCGTCTGGAGAGACTCATCGGCCGGCAGGCCGGGCATTCCTTTCAGGTCGTCAGCAATCCCGAGTTCCTCAAGGAAGGCACCGCGGTCGATGATTTTTTGCGTCCGGACCGCGTGATTATCGGGACGGAAGACACCGAAGCCGGCGAGATCGTCGCGGCGCTGTACACGCCGTTTGTCCGCAACAACAAGCCGATCATGATTATGAGCCGGCGGGCCTCAGAGATGTCCAAGTACGCGTCCAACGCGTATCTGGCCACACGGATCAGCTTCATCAACGAAATGGCGGAAATCTGCGAGCGGGTGGGGATTGATATTGACGAGGTTCGCCGGGGCCTGGGCGCCGACGCGCGCATCGGCCATCACTTTCTCTACCCTGGCGTCGGCTACGGCGGCAGTTGTTTTCCCAAGGACGTGCAAGCCCTGGCGAACTTCGGCCGCGAAGCGGGTGTCGGTTGCGAAATCCTCGAGGCCGTGCACCGTCGCAACGAAGCGCAGCGCGCCCAGATTGTGCACAAGATTCTCGACCGTCTTGGCCCGAGCCTGGCGGGTCGGAAAGTAGCCCTGTGGGGGCTGGCGTTCAAACCGAAGACCGATGACATCCGGGAAGCGCCTGCCATGACAATCATCGCAGAGTTGTTGAAAGCCGGTGCGAGGCTGGCCGTACATGATCCACAAGCGCTGGACAACGTGCGGGCGGTCTTCGGCGATCGGATCAGTTATCACACGGATGCTTACGAGACCCTGGCGGACGCTGAGGCCCTGGTAACCGTGACCGAATGGATGGAGTATCGCAGCCCGGACTTCGAACGCATTCGCGCCGACCTCAAGCAGCCGCTGATCTTCGACGGGCGGAATATTTATGACCCGAAGATCATGGCGCGATACAATTTCGAGTACTACAGCGTCGGACGGCCTGCGCTGCGGCCGGCGACCAGCGACGCCAACCCGACGTAAACCGCCGCGCGGCGGAGGAAAGGCGATGACCCCGCGCGTTGTATCTCTTCGAAAGCTGCTCAGCGAGAACACGGCGCCGGCTGCTTCGCAACTCGTGCGTGACGAACGAGAGGGCGCCGTCCGTTGCCTGGCCTGCGGGCACCGTTGCCGCGTGCTCTCCGGCCGGCACGGTGTCTGCCACGTGCGCTTCAATCGGGATGGTGAGCTGCGGGTCCCGTTCGGCTATGTCTCGTCGCTGGCGGTCGATCCGATCGAGAAGAAACCCTTTTACCACGCCTATCCCGGCGCTGACGCGCTCTCGTTCGGGATGCTCGGCTGTGACTTTCACTGTTCCTATTGCCAGAACTGGATCACCAGCCAGACGCTGCGCGACGCGCGCGCCATCGCCGAGCCGAACTTCGTCACGCCCGACCGCGTCGTGGCGCTGGCGGTCGAGCACGGCTGTCCGATACTGACCAGCACGTATAACGAACCCCTGATCACCAGCGAATGGGCGGTGGAGATCTTCCAGCACGGTAAGGAGGCCGGCCTGGTCGGCTCATACGTTTCCAACGGCAACGGCACGCCGGAAGTGCTCGAATTCATTCGTCCCTACGTCGATTTGTTCAAGGTCGATCTGAAGGCGTTTCGCGACAAGACCTATCGACAGCTCGGTGGCACGCTCGCGAACACGCTGGAAACCATTCGGCTGCTCAAGAAGCTCGACTTCTGGGTCGAGATCGTCACGCTCGTCGTGCCCGGCTTAAACGATTCTGACGAGGAGCTAAGCGAGATCGCCGACTTTCTGGCTGAGGTTTCGCCGGATATCCCCTGGCACGTGACGGCGTTCCACCCCGACTACCGGTTGACCGACCCGCCGCGCACCTCGGTCGACACCCTGCTGCGGGCGCACGCGATCGGCAAGCGGGCCGGATTGCGTTTCGTGTATGCGGGGAATCTTCCCGGGCTGGTCGATGAGTGTGAAAACACCTATTGTCCGCAGTGTAACGAAGTGCTGATCGTGCGGCACGGGTTTCATGTTCGCCGTAATTCGATCAGCGGCTCGCGTTGCCCGTCGTGCGGCGCGACGATTCCGGGGGTCTGGCAGACGAGTGCTGCAGCCGCTGGCGACACAATCGGAGTATAGAAGCCGCCTGAGCGCCGGGACGGCCAGCAGGTATGTTCGCAGTTATCGGTCCTCAGTTTTGGGTTGCTTTCAAGGGGGCGCCACGCGAGGAGGCAGATCATGGCATTTGAGATCACAAGAGTAGACGTTTGGGCCGGTGAGATTGAAGATCGTCCCGGCGGTCTGGCCAGGAGGCTTGAGGCGGTCATGCGGGCCGGGGCGAATCTCGACTTCGTGATCGCTCGTCGCCAGCCGGAAAAGCCCGGCACCAGCGTGGTTTTCCTCGCGCCGCTGCACGGTCCGGAGCAGATCAGGGCGGCCGAAGACGCCGGCTTGACGAAAGCGACCGGCTTGCATTCGATCCGAATTGAAGGACCGGATCGTCCGGGGCTCTGCGCCGGGGTCGCGAAGACCGTTGGCGACGCCGGCATCAATATGCGGGGACTTTCCGCGGCGGCGATCGGCGAGCGCTGCGTGTTTTATATCGCCTTTGAGAGCGACGCCGACGCGGTCAGGGCGACGCAGGTCTTAACACCGACGCTGGCGTAAGCCCGCGGTTGATCATCGGCCCAACAAGACCACCAACAAGGTGGCAAACGCAATAATCGCGCCGACCACCGCCAGCACAACCCGCCAGCGCTGGAGCGCCACTTGGCGTTCGGCGGCTTCCGCGGAACGCTCGGCCGGGGAGCGACCGCTCGTGGCGGCGCCGGCGGGGGACCTGCCCGGATGCTCCAGCTTGGCTTTCTTTTTGGCCGCTTTCGCAGCCGCTTTAGCCAGTTTCTTGGCCAGCTTGGGATTCTCTTCAGTCTCGTTCATCGAAACAGTCTATTTTCACGGCTTTGCTGACTCGCCAGGTTGCTGCGTCCCAGGGCCGATCCTCCTGTGCGAAGGCGCCGACCGTCCCTTCGTAATCATATTCGGTCTCCAGACCCGATTATCGTCGTTGCGGGTGCCGTCGTTCAATGCCCTACCTACGCCTTGTCGCGCGCCCGAGCTGCCACGCACCCGTGGGGCTGAGTCCGCACGTGCTTGGGTTGACACTGCCCCCTAGCGGCTCTAGCGTCAAGAGGTTCCGCACGGGGTCTCTGAACGGCTCCCGGCGGGAAAACGTCTGGGGAACAGCCATGAGCATCAGTCAAATCGCCCGAACGATCGGCGAGTCGGCCACGCTCAAGCTCAACGAGACCGCCGCCATCCTCCAGGCCAAGGGCGACCCCGTGATTCATCTGGGCGGAGGCGAACCCACGAGCAAGGCCCCGATGGACGCGCTGGTCGCCGCGGCCGCCTTGCTCAATTCCGGAGAGATCCGCTATACCCCCGCCGATGGTCTCCCCGCGCTCAAGCAGGCGATCATTCGCTACACCGAGGAATTCTACCGCCGCGTCGTCGAACCGGAGAACGTGATGGCTGCGGGGGGGGCCAAGCAGGCGGTCATGGTCGCGCTGCAAGCCGTGTTGAACCCGCAGGAGGAGGTCATCTTCCCCGCGCCGTACTGGGTCAGCTATCCCGAGATGGTCAAGCTCTGCGGGGGCATCCCGGTGCCGGTCCTGCCCGAAGACGGTACGTTCTATCCGCGATTGCAGGACATCGAGGAGAGGGTCGGTCCGTACACCAAGGCGGTGATCATCAACAGCCCGAACAACCCGTCGGGGGCCATGTACTCGGAGCAGTTCATCGCCGACATCGTCGAGTTTTGCGAGAAGCGCAACCTCTACCTCATCATGGACGACATCTACCACCGCCTGATCTTCGACGGCCGGAAACGGATCAACTGCTACGACTACGCCAAGGACCGGTCGGAAAACTCCAAACTCATTGTCGTCAACGGCGTCTCCAAGCAATATGCGATGACCGGCTTCCGCATCGGCTGGGCCATCGCGAACAAGAAGCTGATCGAGGTCATGACCAACATCCAGGGCCACCAGACCTCCGGCCCGTCGGCCCTGCTGCAACACGCCGCGGTCGGCGCGATTACCGGGATCCAATCCTCCGTCGAGGCCCTGCGGACGACGCTCGAGAACAACCGCAACGTGCTCATCGATCACCTCAACTCGTTCGACGGCGTGCGCGCCACCAAGCCGGACGGAACGTTTTACTGCTTGGCCGACTTCAGCAACTACGGCAAAGATTCGACCAAGCTTTGCTACCTCCTGTTGGATAAGGTGCAGGTGGTCACCGTGCCCGGCGTTGAGTTCGGCCTGGAAGGCTATCTGCGGATCAGCTTCTGCGGCTTGATTAAAGAGATTACCGAAGGCCTCGAGCGCATGAAGTGGGCCCTCGACCCGAATTCGCCCAACGAACTCTACATCGGCGATCGCAAGCTCGTGAGGGGTTGGACATGAACAAGAAACTGGAGACTAGAAACTAGAGACTGGCGGACCCGCGTCCTCGGTCCTGGGCGCGCCACGTAGTTTCCAGAATCTTGGTACGGAGCAGCAACAATGAAATACCTCGAGTTTGAGACGCCCGCGACCAAACACGCCGACGATCTCGCCAGTGATTACGAGCTCAAAAACCACGGGTTGACACACCTCGACCGCGTGTTCTGGAACCTGCCCACGGCGGCGCTGTATGAAGAGGCGGTCTTCCGCAACGAGGGACACATCGTCCACAGCGGCCCGTTCATCGTGAGTACCGGCAAGCACACGGCGCGGGCGGCGGCCGACAAGTACACCGTCCGCGAGCACTCCACGGCGGACAAAATCTGGTGGGGCGAGTACAACCGCCCGTGCAGCCCGGCGCAGTTCAACAGGGTGCTCACCCGCCTGCAAGCCTTCCTACAGGGTGAAGAGCTCTGGGTGCAGGACTGCTTCGTCTGTGCCGCCCCCGAGTACCGCATGCCGATCCGCGTCATCACCGATACGGCGTGGCAGAGCCTGTTCGCGCGGAACATGTTCATTAGGACGGAGAACCGCGACGAGCTGCGCCGCCACGTCCCCGAGTTTACGGTGATCGCCTCCCCGTCCTTCAAGGTCGATCCGCGGATCGACGGGACCCGTACGGACACCGCGATCATGATCAACTTCGCCGAGCGGCTGGCGATCATCGCCAACACGAGCTACGGCGGCGAGATCAAGAAGAGCATCTTTACGATCATGAACTTCCTGCTGCCGCTGCAGGGCGTGATGCCGATGCACTGCTCGGCCAACGTTGGGGCGGACGGCGACGTGGCGCTGTTTTTCGGCCTGTCCGGTACGGGCAAGACCAGCCTGTCGGCCGACCCGAAACGCCGCCTGATCGGCGACGACGAGCACGGCTGGAGCGACGAGGGCGTGTTCAACTTCGAGGGCGGCTGCTACGCCAAGGTCATCCGTCTCTCCGCCGAGCACGAGCCGCAGATCTATACGGCGGCGCATAGCTTCGGCACGATTCTGGAAAACGTTGTCTACGATCCGGCCTCGCGGCGGATCGACCTCGATGACGACATGCTCACGGAGAACACGCGGGCGTCGTACCCGGTCGCGCTCATCCCAAACGTCATCCCCGAAGGCATGACCCGGTCGCACCCGGGGAACGTCATCTTCCTGACCTGCGACGCCTCCGGCGTGCTGCCGCCGATCGCGCGGCTGAACCGCAACGAGGCGATGTATCATTTTATCAGCGGCTATACGTCAAAGATCGCCGGCACGGAGATCGGCCTGGGCATCGAGCCGGAGATGACGTTCAGCGCCTGCTTCGGTGCCCCGTTCATGGTG
Organism: Phycisphaerae bacterium; assembly: GCA_046758265.1. Taxonomy (GTDB): domain Bacteria; phylum Planctomycetota; class Phycisphaerae; order UBA1845; family Fen-1342; genus JALSRY01. The sequence goes on along the minus strand of JBHHZX010000026.1, from coordinate 3,945 downwards.
CACCACCCCTTCTTCTATGCCAAGCTGCTCAGCGGCAAGATGGCCAAGCAGGGCTGCAAGTGCTGGCTGGTGAACACCGGCTGGGTGGGCGGCCGCTTCGGCGTCGGTAAGCGGATCAGCATCCACCACACGCGTAACCTGCTCAATGCGGCCCTGGAGGGCCAGCTCGACGAGGTGAAGTACCGCCAGGACAAGCTGTTCGGCTTCGACGTCCCGTTGACCTGCCCGGATGTCCCGGAAGACCTGCTGGAGCCGTCCAACTCCTGGGGCAACAAGGACGAGTACTGGAAGACCTGCGACGGCCTGGTGGCCCGCTACATCGAAAACTTCAAGCTCTTCAAGGAAGGCTGCGACCCCGAAGTCGCCGCCGCCGGCCCCAAACGCCTGTCGCAACTGTAGCGGCCGGTCTCCGTGCCGGCCGTCGAACGTAGCGGCCGAGCCCCGCGCCGGCCGATCCGAGCCGCGAGGCGTAGGCGAGCGAAAATCAGAGCCCGAAGCGTAAGCGAGGGTCAGCGATGTACCGGCCGACGCCTCGTCGTCCGATCCGAACCGCGACCGTCAGCGAGCGGCAGCAATTGTAGGTCGGGTCATTCGACCCGACGTTTCTGCTGTCGCAAAAACGCGATTGCATGGTGGCAACTGTGGGTCGGGTCATCCGACCCGACATTTCGCCACGGCGGAACGGACGTCGGGTCTGCGGACCCGACCTACGCGCTTGCGAACTACGGCACCAGAACATAGCGGTAGCGCGCGATGTGGCGCGATTCCTCGGCGCTGCGCTTCTCGGAATGACAACCCCCACCGGTTGAAAACCGGTGCCACACACAGTGCGGCCGGTGCGGGGCGCGGCCGCTGCAACCGTTACTTTGGCTTTTGGAAGCATCTGTAGGTCGGGTCATTTGACCCGACATTTCGCCACGGCGGAACGGACGTCGGGTCTGCGGACCCAACCTACGAGGGGGTAGGGCGGTTTTACCCGCCGCAACACGGCGGGCGGAGCCCACCCTACTTCCGTTTTTGGAAGAACTGGCCCAGCGAGGTGCGTGAGGCCTGCGACCAGCGACGCCACCAGGGTTCTTCGAGCGTCGTCGGGAATTCCTTGCGGACGCGCTTGAGAAACGCGGCGACGATGTCCGGCCGGCAGGCGGGCATGTCGATGCCGGTGCGGGCTTCGTGGTATTGCTCTTCGCCGCGTGAGTGCAGCCAGCCGTTCTCTCGGCAGGTCTCCGCCGCGCGGGTCCCGGGAAAGGGGTAATAGGGGCGGGCGCTGACGCTGTCTGGTCTGAGCCGGTGGAGCAGAGCCCGGGTACCCTCGAGCGACGCTTCGCTTTCGTACGGGGCGCCCAGGTAGACGATGGCGCGGGTCTTGATGCCCGCCGTGCGGAGCAGTTCGAACGTGCTCTCGATCTGCTCGGCGTCGAGGTCCATGGCGAAGATTTCGTTGCGGATGAAGTCACTGCCGCTGATCAGCTCAATGTCGACCAGCTTGCAGTGCGCCGGGGCGAGCTCCCGAACGATCGGCTCCGTCATGCCGTTGGCGCGCAGGTGACAGCGGAACGGCAACGCGCAGCGCGCTTGGTAAGCTGCGAGAAACTCACTGAGCCAGTCCGGATCGAGGGCGAACGCGTGATCGAGGAACCGCACGAGTCGCACCTCGGGGTAGCGCTGGCGCAAGGCGTCGATCTCATCGAGCACGTTTTCCGGTGAGCGTCGGCGCAGCCACGTCCCGCGGCCGGCGTACATCCGCGCGACGGTGTCATTTACGCAATAAGCACACTGTTGCGGACAGCCGCGGCCGACCGCGATTTCGATTTCGCCGGTCTTCTGCACGTAGTCGGCGTAGCCGAAGAGGTCGCGCTCGGCGAAGGGCAGGGAATCGAGGTCTTCGATCAAGCTTGGCAACTCGGGCCGGGCGAGGCCGCGCTCGTCACGCAGCCAGATGCCCTGGACGATCTGACCGATGGCGGGGTCGCCCAGGCGTTCGAGGTAGGTTACGAGTGAGGCGTCCGGTTCGCCGATCGCGACGGCGTGCACGCCGGGCAAGCTCAGGGCCGCGGCCGGATCGACCGTGGCGTAGTCGCCACCTGCCACGATCGGCAGGAATTCATGCTCCTGGATGTGCTGGAGCGTACGGCGGGCGGCGTTCACGCACACCGACGAAATATCGGCGTAGATGAGCTGCGGCAGCGCGCGGGCAAAGGCGCCCTTGACTGCCGCCACGTCGAAGCGGGCCAGCCCCAGCAGCGCCAAGTCGTGCCCGCGCTCTTTCAGCAAGGTCAGCAGCGTTGCCAGCTTCGGCTCGAAGCGCGGCAGCAGGCGGCTGCGAACGTCGGACGCGAATTGCAGGATCAGGATCCGCACGAACTCTCGTTGCTCCGCTAGATGGGCGTCTTGAACCCCAGGGCGCGCGTCACACACCACCCGGCCAGCGCTTCAAATATCTGAAACGCGCCGAGCGCTGCCGCCAGAATGCCAGCCGTCCAGCGCAAGCCTGACCCGCCGATTTCAAGCCCGCGCAGCAGCAGGAGCGCGGCGATGAGCAGGAACGCCAGACCGCACAGTCCACGGGCCCACCGCCCCGCCCGGTCGATGTTGCACGTGAGTCCTTTCATCGTGTTAATCGAGAAGCACCGGATCCCAGAACGACATCGAGAATGAAGGCGGGAACCGGTCGCTGTCGGCGGGGATCATGGGGATACGCACGGCCAACTCCGGGTGCTTGAGGCATTCGGTCAGGTAGGCCGACGTTTCGGCGACCAGGCGGGCGCGCATTTGCTCATGCGACTCGTCACGCCCTCTTCGCATGCGGAGCTCCATCGCCGGTTCCCGCCGTCAACCCTGGTTCTCATCTGATGATAGTCGCGTCGCGGTGCGAAGCGTCAGGAGAATGGCCACCAAGCCGACACTGACCATTTGAACCGGCAGCGGCCGCACCAGTCCCCAAGCGGGGATCACGTTGATGTTCTCGTAACCTGCTCCCACACCGGGTTTCCACGCCGCCAGCAGCACGCCGAGGATGCCCACGATCAGTGGCCCGGGCAGGTACCAGATGACCCCGCGGGCACCGGTCAGGCGGCGGGCAATCAGCACCGCCACGACAAACGCGAGCGCGACCGCGAAGTACGCCTGTCCGCGATAAGTGTGTCCGACCCGCGGGCCCGACAGTATGAGCACCAGCGTGGCGGCGATCGCCACGGTAAGAATCAGGCCGGTGATCCCATCGCGGAGGGCGCCGGGCGTCAGGTCGAGCCCCAAGGCTCTTCGCCAGTTGGCGCGCGACCTCGCCTTGTCGGATGAGCGGCTGCGCCACGTGGCCAGCGCGAGGACAGCAGCCACTACGACCGTCCAGTACACGTATTCGGCCAGCAAGGGCCAGTAGGCGCTGCCGGTTGGTGGGCCGGCAGTTTGGTTCTTCATTTTGAGCCAGTCGTCCATCGTCCCCCCCGGCCACGCCCAAAGCGCCAGCGCAAGTCCGACCGTGAGCAGACCCTGTACGTCGTTCCCGCGGCCACTCAGCAACCCGCCGACGAGCGCGCCGGCCAACACCAGGACCAGGACGACGGCCGCCGCCAGGACCCCGCCGTCGCCGACGAGCACGACCACCGGCCGGTCCAGTCCGCGCGCCAGCACAGTGGCGTCCACCACATAGTGGAAAGCGACCCACAGCAGTGCGACGGCCGCCGCCAGTCCGAGCTTTCCGGCCCACGCCGACCGTCGAGGCACGGTTTGAGACGTTTCTATCGCATCCACACTCGTAGGCTAGCCGACCACGGCGGAAAGGGTCAACCGAATAACGGCTTTGGTTGTCTCGCTTTGAGCCGGCAGCGCAGCGCGGAATCCCGGTTGTCTAGCGGCGCCTCTTTCGGTCGTACAAACGTACGGGCATCAAACGGATTGTTTGACTTGGTCTGGGGCGGCGCTATAATCCCGGCCTGACAACGGAAA
>JBHHZX010000025.1:0-18643 GCA_046758265.1 Phycisphaerae bacterium | reverse complement strand
AGGGACGGTCTGGAAACCCGATGCGCGCGCCAAGTCGCTCAACCCCAGCGAGTATTACAACACACACATAGAGGATGCGTTCCGCTACACCTGGTCGAGCGGGTACTTTGCGCCGCCGGCGTTCGAGGACGTGATCATCTACGAACTGCACGTCGGGACATTCGCCGGCCGCAACGACCCGGATGCTTCGGGAGCGATTCCCGCGACCTATCTCGACGTTGCGGCGCACGCCGACCACTTTGTGGAGCTTGGCATCAACGCCGTGGAGCTGATGCCGATCACCGAGTTCCCGTGGGATTTCTCCGCGGGTTACAACCCGGTCTCGGCGTGGGCCCCCGAGTGGAAGTACGGCACGCCGGACGATCTTAAGTACATGATCGACGTGCTCCACCAGCACGGGATCGCGGTGATTCTCGACATCTGCTGGAACCACTTCTCGCCGACCGACAACTACCTCTGGTACTACGACGGCTCGCAGATCTACTTCCGGACGCCCGACATGCAGACGCCGTGGGGCTCCCAGGCGGACTTCGGTCGCGACGAGGTGCGGGCGTATTTCGTCCATAGCGCCTTGTACTGGCTGGACGAGCTTCGGATGGATGGTTTCCGCATGGACGCGACGGATTTCATGAATCTCGATCCCTACGAGGCGGACGGCTGGAGCCTGATGCAGTGGTTCAACGATACGGTGGACAACCGCGCGATCCACAAGATTTCCATCGCCGAGCAGTTGCCGGATGATCCGTGGGTCACGCGGCCGACGAGCCTCGGCGGAGCCGGCTTCGATAGCCAGTGGCACGATGCGTTCACGGATAATCTGCGCCAGGAGATCATCGACGCCGCGTTCGGCGACCCTGAGATGTGGAAGATCGCCGACATCATCGACGGCAGTGGGACGTATCTCGAGCAGGCCTATGTAGTCAATTACCTGGAATCGCACGACGAGATCTGGCCGCAAAACGGCGGCCAGCGGTTGGTCAAGACGATCGATCCGAGCTGGCCGCACAACGACATTTATGCGAAGGGCCGCATCAAGCTCGCCCAGGGGCTGGTGATGTTCTCGCCGGGCATCCCGATGATCCACCAGGGCTCGGAGTGGCTGGAAGACACGGATTTCGGTGCCGGCAACCCGTCCGGTGCTGACCGCATCAACTGGGCACTTAAGACGACCAACGCGCCGATCTTCCGGTACTTTTGCGACATCATTTCGGTCCGCAAGAGCAACGCCGCGCTGCGGGCCAACGCGGGCGTGCATGTGTTCCACGCCAACGAAGTCGGTAATGTTGTCGCCTTCTATCGCTGGGATCTGAACGACAACAAGATCGTCGTCGTCGCCAACTTCAGCAACAACGACTACACGAGTTACCAGCTCGGCTTTCCCGAGAACGGGACGTGGTACGAACTGATCAATAGCCAGGCCGAGGTCTACGATGGCAACGGCCTGGGCAACGGCGGCAGCGTGGAAACGATCGGCGGCGCATACGATGGCTTCGCCCAATCGGCCATCCTGACCATCCCGGAAATGGGCTTGCTGGTCTTTCGCTACAACGATCCGCCCGAGCCACCATGCCCCGAAGACCTCAACGGCGACGAACAGATTGATCTGGCGGACTTGGCGCAGTTACTGAGCCACTACGGTGTGACCGGCGGCGCGAGCCACGCCGACGGCGACATCGACGCGGACGGCGACGTGGATCTAGCCGATCTCGCGGCGTTGCTGGCGGTCTACGGGACGACGTGTCCCTAGAGTACGGCATTCGTGGCATCGGGACGCACTGGACGGGCGGGTGGCACCGCCGGGCTGCGGGATATCTCGACACCGCGTACAGGCTTGCGAGGTGGGGTCGGGTCCGTCACAAACGCACCCTTCCACGCTCTACAGCGCGCGCTCACGTCCACGCGTCAGGCGCCGCCCGACCCCGGCACTCGTCAGGCCGCGCGGCACTACGCGCTCAAGCGACGCCCAAGCCGCAGCACGATGGTATGTTTATTACTCAGGGAGGGGGCTCGCCACACCAGCAATTCTGCTCGCCGACCTCCTCGACAGTGGCACCACTAAGGTCTGCGGTCTCGGACTCAAAGAACTCCACGCCGAGGATTCTGTAATCCGCGCCCATGAAAGGACATTCCTCGTCCACCCATGCCAGCCCGAAAGCGAGCATCTGCCCGCCCTCGAGGTCGTCCGGGAACCCCAGCCCGTCCGGCGTGTTAATCGGCACGTCCACGACCAGAAACGTATCGTCGGGGTTGTCCCGCGGGTCCAGCACTAGCCACACAGGGTCGCCGTAAAGCTCGACCGGCTGGCCGTTCCGCAGGCGCACGGCCGCCAGGTCGAAGTACTCGCACTGGGTCGGCCGGTTCGGTTCACCCGCCAGATCGAAGTACAGCAACAGGCGCATCGTTACGGGGTTCTGGGTTACGGCGTCGTACCGGTTCGGGATTACGGTCTTGAACCCAACCGCCTGGAGGTGACCGTATTCAGCATCCCAAACCCAAAACGCGGGGTTGCTCTCGACCGAAACCCACGTTCCCTCAAAGCTTTCAGCGGACAGAACGTAGAACTCATCGACGAACACGCTGAAGAACTCGGGGCCGGGGTCACCTTGCTCGCCTTGGATACCCTGCTCGCCTTGGATGCCCTGCTCGCCCTGGATACCCTGCTCGCCTTGGGTGCCCTGCTCGCCTTGCTCACCCTGTTCGCCTTGCTCACCCTGTTCGCCTCGTGGGCCCTGGTCACCTTGCGGGCCTTGTTCGCCCTCCGGGCCTTGTTCGCCTTGGGGGCCTTGCTCGCCGGGCGCACCGGGAGCGCCTTGTGCCGCCTGCCCCGGCTCGCCTCGCTCACCTTGCGGGCCTGCTTGACCTTGTGGCCCCGGTTGTCCGGCCGCACCGTACGCCGCCATGAGCGCACCCGACCCAAAGGCCAGGTCACGGACCCAGTCCTGCACGAACAGGGCCTTGTCCATGTTGCAGCCCATCACAGCGATGACTGCACCGACGACCACCAACTGAATCACACCTAACTTTCTTTGCGATCGCATAAGGTTTTTCCTCTCTACCCCAACGGAACGTATAGGTGGAGACGCATATGTGTCCTGTAGGTAATAGTATACCGGAGACGCATACCCCGAGCAAGCGTAGCTCTGGTTGAATCCGGGGCGCACCCCGTTGGATTCAGGCATGTCGGGGATCCCCTGTGCACAAATGTGCACCAAAGCAGGCCCCCTAGAAGGCGCTAAGCCTCGAAGAGCCAAATGCTTACGGTTCTTCGAACGCCCTTCGAACGGAGAGGGGGGGATTCGAACCCCCGGTACGCTAACGCGCACACTGGTTTTCGAGACCAGCTCCTTCAGCCGCTCGGACACCTCTCCACGCCAGCTCAACCTGACCGCGTGCCGCCGTCGGGCGCGCGCTCCCGCCGACCGCTCGCTCTCTGTCGACCCCACGCGAAACGCAACACCAACGCCGGTCGCACGCTGGTCTCCGGCGCGACGCCTCATGGTACCGGCCCCCGGCAGCCCGTCAACATAACGCCGCGGCACGGCCATGAGACGAGAAGACCACCGAAGTTCACGCCAGCAAGCCACACCGAACCCTCCGCCGGGCAACTCCTCGGCGCCTGCGGCGATGGCGATCCGCGTGCCGCGGACTTTGACGACTCGCGCCACACCCCGCTAGGATTCATGGTTCGTGCGGCTGTGCTACCGCTCGCAGGAGATACTGGCGTGCCTTTGCCGTACAACCAGCGAACGTGCTACTGCGGCGACATCGGGCCGCATCTGAACGGACAAACCGTCCTGCTGACCGGCTGGGTCCACAATCGCCGCGATCACGGCGGGATGGTTTTCATCGACCTGCGTGACCGCGAAGGCGTGGTCCAACTCAAGTTCAACCCGGAGACCGACCCGAAATCGCACGAGGCCGCCGGCACACTGCGGAGCGAATTCTGCATCGCGGTTCGCGGTGAGGTTGCGCCGCGCCCGGAAGGTCTGGTGAATCCGAACCTGAAAACCGGCGCTGTCGAGGTGAACGTGCACGAGATCGACATCCTGAGCGCGTCCGAGACGCCCAAGTTCGAGATTGCCGACAAGATCGAAACCAACGAAGAACTGCGGCTGCGCTATCGCTACCTCGACTTGCGTCGGCCGCCGTTGCAGCGCAACCTCATCCTGCGTCATCGCATCACCAAGGTGATCCGCGATTACTTCGACCGCGAGGGTTTCGTCGAGATCGAGACGCCGTTCCTGACCAAGAGCACGCCGGAGGGGGCCCGCGACTTTCTCGTGCCGTCGCGCGTGCAGCCGGGCACGTTTTTCGCGTTACCGCAATCGCCGCAGCTATTCAAGCAATTGCTGATGATGAGCGGCTTTGACCGCTACATGCAGATTGTGCGCTGCTTCCGCGACGAAGACCTGCGGGCCGACCGGCAGCCCGAGTTTACCCAGCTCGATGTGGAGATGTCCTTCGTTCAGCCGGAGGACGTAATGCGCGTCATCGAGGGCTGCCTCAAGCACGTCCTGAAAGCAATTCATGGCGTGGACGTAGCGACGCCCTTCCCACGTATGACCTATCAGCAGGCGATGGACGAGTACGGCATCGACCGGCCCGACACCCGTTACGACCTCCGCATCAAGGACGTCACGGATGTTGCCCGCAAAATGGAATTCAACGTCTTCAAGGGAGCGATCGGCAGCGGCGGCGTCGTGCGCTGCATCCGCGTCCCCGGCGGCGCGGACATGACCCGCAAGGAGACCGACACGCTCGCGGACGACTTGCGCGGGATCGGTGCCGGCGGGTTGCCGCTGGTCAAGGTCGCCGCGGGCGACGACGGCAAGCCGACGTTCCAAACCGGCATCGCGAAGTTCTTTACCCCCGAGACCACTGCCCAGCTCGTCGCCGCCACGCAGGCCGAAGTCGGCGACATCATCTTCTTCGCGGCGGACTGCGTAGCGCGCGTCTGCAAGTACCTGTCGTGGCTACGGGAGGTCGTCGCCGAGCGCCGCGGCCTGATCCCCGCAGGCAAGTGGAACTTCTTGTGGGTAACGGACTTCCCCATGTTCGAATACCACGAGGAAGACGAACGGCACTACGCGGTGCACCACCCGTTCACCGCCCCGCTCGACGAAGACATTGCGCTGCTCAATAAAGACCCGAAAAAGTGCCGCGCCAAGGCCTACGACGTGGTCCTGAACGGGGTCGAGCTCGGCGGCGGCAGCATCCGAATCCATCGCCGTGACATCCAGGAAAAGGTTTTCAAGCTTCTCGAACTGACGCCCGAGGAACAGCAGCTCAAGTTCGGGTTCCTGCTGGAAGCGCTCAAGTACGGTCCTCCGCCGCACGGCGGCATCGCGCTCGGTCTGGATCGCATCGCCATGCTGCTGACCGGCCTGGACAACATCCGCGACACGATCTCGTTTCCGAAGACCCAGCGGGCGGTATGCCCACTGACTGCGGCGCCCGCGCCGGTCCCGCTGAGGCAGCTCGAAGAGCTTGGCATTCGGCTAATAAAGCGGCAGGATTAGTCGCACTGGCACGAAGCGCTCCACAGTCGTAGGGCCGGGTACCTCGCCGGTCGGAGCAAGCGAGTCCGACACGCAAGCAACTGTACGGGTCAAATGGAGGCAACCATGAACAGATCTCGTTCCAGCCTGGGTTTTTGGCGTGGCTTTCTACTCGGCGGCGCCGCGCTCACGTTGCTGGGCCTGCTCTGGCAAGCCGCGCCCCAGCCGCCGGCGGCGTACGCGCAGGTTCCTGACAGCGGTGCCCAGCGCAACCGGATGATCCAGGAATTGGTGACAACCAATAAGAAACTGACCGAGATCGTGGATTTGCTGAAAGAAATCCGCGACCAAAACGCCGGCAAGCCGCGCCCCAAGCAGCCGCGCAGACCCGCCGACAAACGCCCCTGACGGCGACGGTCCGACGTTGGAATCTTGCTTCCGGCACCTGGCGGACTGCCGAAGTCACGCCCGTCTCTGTCCATCCGGCGGCTATGGAAAGCGCCTCAGAAATAGGTGGCTGTCCCTATTTTCGCGTCACTCCGCAGGCTTGCTCAGCCCGCCACGCCGGGCTATGGTCCCGCCCAGGATCGGGGAGGCCGCCATGCAGGTGACAGCGCCCGTGCCGCAACCGGCTCTTTCGACCCTCGTCGGCGTTGCACTGGTTCCGAGCACGCTCACCGGCTGCGCCCAATTGCACTATCAGAACGCCGTACCATTCATTGAGCAGGGAATCCGCGCCAGCCAGGACAACGTCGAAATCGTCATGTTCAAAGCGTCTATCCTGGTGCCGGCCCGTGACATTCTAACGCTCGACCCGCTCTGGCGGGCATTGTTCGGCAGCGAAGCGTGGAACCTCGACGGCGCAGACGTGCCGGACTCGTCGTTCTACACCAACCGCCCCCCGGAAGAGCTGACGCCGCAGCGCGTGGCCCGCGGCGCCTGCACGACGTCGGCGCCGCAGTCCCCGTACCAGATCAGGAAAATCAAGGTCGGCGGCGGCAGCTCCGGCTTCGTTGGCACCGACGCGCTCGGCCGCACGTTTTTGTTCAAGCTTGATCACCCCGACTACCCGGAACTCGGCTCGACGGCCGCGATCGTCGGCTCGCGGATGCTCTGGGCCCTCGGCTACAACGTTCCGCCGGTGTTTCTGGTGACGATTGCAGGCACGGGCGACGCGCGGTTTGACGGGCGGCGCGCAACTGCCGCCCTTTTCCTCGACGACGTGATCGGGCATTTTCACTTTGACTGGTTCCGCCATCGTCGCGAGCTGCGGGGCCTGCGTCTCGCGTCGGCGTGGATCAACGATACCGATCGCATTGGCAGCAACACGCTGGTCGTCGTCCGGGGCGGTCGGGCGACGTACTACCTGATTGACTTCAACTCATGTCTCGGATCGTGGCAGGGTCGACCCAAAGAGCCCTGGCGCGGATACCGCCACGCCTGGGAGGCACTCCCGCTCGCGCCTGATCCGCCCGCGCCGGTCATTTCCCCGGCAGTGGGCCGTCTCGCCGCCGACTTCGATCCACTGCGTTGGCGACCGCAGGCGCCCAACAACGCCTTCAACCACATGACCGAGGCCGACGCGGCGTGGATCATCGCGCGCATTGCAAGGTTGGAGCGCCCGCACCTCGAAGCGATCGTCGCCGAAGCCCGCCTGAGCAGCCCGGATGACGCCAAGCTTTTGGTGGATACGCTGTTGCAACGGCGCGAAGCCATCCTGTCGTTGGCCCGGTGATGTGCGAACGAGCATCACCGTGGCTGGCCAGCTCGTGGCAGCGTCCCACGTTTGCGCGCCGCGGTCAGCATGCGCATGGGCGCCGGCCATGCGCGACGTGGGACCCACCGGCGGGCGAAAGCGCTTACGCTCCGCCAAGTCCCCCGGAACGCCTCCCGGAACGAATATCCCAAAATCCGACCAAACTGAGTTACTTTGAGGTAGAATATGGGCGGGCGCGGACAAGGGAAGGAGCTTCGGTGTGGGTGAACGGAGCGATGCCTTCCGATAAGCACATCCTGGTTGTCGAAGATGAGCCCGAAGTCGCCCTCGTCGCGGTCCGCTCGCTGCCGCCGGGGAGCTGTGTCCGCAACGTGGCGCACGACGACTCATTCTCGCGGTGGACGCAATCCGCGACCGAGCCCAATCGCACTCTGGCCAGCGCCTCGATCACGCTCGATCGCACGCGGTTCAGGGTCTGTGCCGGCGAAACAGTCGTTTCATTGTCGAAGATCGAATATCGGATTCTGGCTACGTTGCTGGCAGCGCGCGGCCACGTGCTCGAAGCGACACGCTCATCGGCCTCGCCCTCGGCAGGAAAGACGGCGCGCCCGATCAGCGAATCGAGCCCCGCAGCGCTGCCTTGAAGAAGAAGCTCGGCCCGGCGAGCACATGCATCCAAAAAGTGCACGGCGCGGGCTATGTCTACTGCTCGCCGGACGCGGTACCGCCCGGATCGTGAGCGGTGCGGGCCTCAATCTCGGAACTGCGGCGGGACGCCCGCCGCAAGACGCTTCGCATAAGGATCGATGTCGGCTGGTCCGGCGCCAAGGTGTTTAAGCATAAAGCGGCGCAGTGGCCGGATTCAGGCGGTGGCGCGCGGGCGCGTCGCCGCGATTCACTGAGAGCAGGCAGCGGAGGTAACGCATGGGACGTGCACGCAGTTCGTTGGCTTCTACTGTTTCCAGAGAGTAAGGAGAAGGAACGATGAGAGGATGGACACGACATATTGCTGTAAGCGCAGCTCTGGCTCTGGCCCTTCTGGCAACCACGACCGTCGCAACCGCCCAGGAACCCGCGGCAGACTACGAAGCGATCGCCCATCGGCTTGTCAATCAATGTGCGGCGATTAACGAGGGCGATCTGGTCTTGATCAGCGGCCGTTCGAGCAACCAGGAGTTGCTCGAGAACGTTGCCGTGCACGTGCGCAAGGTGGGCGCCTTCCCGCTGCTGACCGTCACGACGGACAACCTTCAGCGTCGGCTCTATGACGACGTGCCGGCCAAATACGACTCCCAGACTCCCGAGATGATGCTGAAGCTGGCGCGCACGATCAACGCGGTGATCACGGTGGAGGCCGAGGAGAATCCGGCGTTACTCGCGAGCGTGCCGCCCGGGCGGATCGCCACTCGACGCCGAGCGCTCGAGCCGGTCTACAGTACCATGCTGAACCGCGACGTGCGGATCGTCAGCCTCGGCAACGGGCTCTATCCCACCGCGGCGAAGGCGCGACAACTCGGCATCTCCCTGGACGAACTGACCACGACCTTCTGGAATGGGGTGAATGTCGATTATCTCAAACTTCAGGGCATCGCCGACACGATCAAGGCACGCCTGGCGGTTGGGAAAAACGTTCGCATCACCAACAAGAATGGAACCGACCTGCAGGTGCGCATCGAACGCCGCCCGGTCCACATAAACGACGGCGTGATTTCGCGGGACGACTTGCGCAGGGGTAAGGCGGCCTGCCAGGTGTGGCTGCCCGCGGGCGAGGTCTTCCTCGCGCCGGTTCCCGGCACCGCCGATGGCACGGTCGTGGTCGATCGGCACCATTTCCGCGGCCGGGAAATCCGCGACCTGCGGCTGACCTTCAAGAACGGAAAACTAACCTCGATGACAGCGAAATCCGGGCTCCGGCCACTAAAGGAGTTTTATGATGCCTGCGGCGCCGGCAAGAACGAGTTCGCCGCCATCGACATCGGCATCAACCCCAACGTGCGTATTCCGGCGGGCAGCCGGATGGTCGCCTGGATGGCGTCCGGCATGATCACAGTCGGCATCGGACCGAACACCTGGGCCGGCGGCGAGAACACTTCCGAGTTTGCGTTATTCACGCACCTGCCCGGCAGCACGTTGACGGTGGACAAGAAGATCCTCGTCGAGAACGGCGTCCTGAAACCGTAGGGAGGGGTCCAACTCGAGTGTGGAGGTATCCCATCCCCGCGCCCGCAGGGATGGGGTACCCACGCCCCTACTTTCGTAGCCGGCCCCCTTCCGGGTTTTTTCCGCACTTTCCCGTGCAAACGCAGGACCGACATTCGCATGTCGGTACAGCACGCTCGGATCAGAGGCCCCGACCTAAACGCTCGTCTACCCGCACGTCGCGCGACGCTTGGTTTGGAATGCCGCCCTCCAACCGCGTAGACCGTGCACCTTTCCAACCGGGGGATCCCCGCTAGGCAACCTGTTCCGGCGCTCCAACCAGCGATGCCCTTGCAGGCCGGAATGGCTAGCGCATCAGGACTCGTACCAGCGCCATTCCAATGCCGGTAAGGCTCTCGCCCGCAATGAGGCCCACGCAAACCGCGACCAGAAAGCGTGCCGACCAGTTCTTGAGCCAGTGGCGAAGTCCCAGCGCAATCAGGCCGCCGATGAATATCGAAAAGGCGGCGGACGCTGGAACTACGAACGCCAGGCCGAAGCCCACCGGACTGAGCACCAGCGGGCGTAGGGGGCGCGGTGCGAGGCGCTCCAGAATCGGCAGCACGATCGCCGCCAAGGCTGCCAGGATCATCGCCGTTGGGGCGCCCTTTGGTAGCGCGCCGAATCCCACGACGAACAGCTCGGCGACGGCCTTCCACGTCACCGCCGCCGGTGCAGGCCATTCGTCCGTCAACAGTTGTTCGGTGGGGTTGGGTATCAGAATCAGATAGACCGCCGAACCGACCAGCGCCCCGGCTAACGCTCCGCAGAGCTGGGCGAGCGTCTGCAGGCGTGGCGACGCACCGAGCAGATACCCGCACTTGAGGTCGTCCAGCAGGTCGGCACATTGACTCGCGGCCCCACCCGTTACGTTGGCCGCCATCAGGTTGGCTGCCGGATTCTGCGGTACCAGGAAGCCGAACAGCAGTTGGGCGACCTTGCCCATCGGCCCCACTGTGCCGATGCCCGTCTCCCCTGCTACGCGAGCGGCAACGAGTGCCAATGCAAAGGCCAGGAACACGCCGAGCACGGCCGCCCACCAGACGATTCCAAAGAACGAGATCTGCAGCACGACGGAGAGGATCAGGGCGCCGAGCAGCCCGAAAACGAACCACCGGCGGGACACCTGGCCCGTCTCCTGCGCGTCGGCGGGGGCAACCTCTCTCACGCGCCACCCGAGCAAGGCGGCCAGGATCGACCGCCATGAAAAGCACAGCGACACAAGCGCGCCGAGGACCATCAACGTTGCGCCCGGCCACAGCAGCCATTTGTTCAGATCATCCCGAAAGCTCGGTCGAGGCGACTGCGATGTCACATACAGGGCTTGCACCGCCGCCTGGTAGGTCGCCTGCTTGCTGCGCGCCAGCAACTCATCACGCTCCGCTGCCGTCATGATGCCCGCCCACTGCAGCAGCCGCTGCTCTTCGTTGTACCGTGCGTACCTGCCTTCTTCCGGCACAAACGCGACGCCCGCCGGAAGCATCGGCAACGGCGCACTCACCGTGACGCGCATGTAGTTATTCCGTATCAGCGCCGGCGAGATAACCCCGTATGCCAAGATTGCACCAACCAGTAGCGAGCAACAGGCCCGAAAACCGATCAGCCCGCCGATGCCGACCGGCAGCAGGGAGGGATTTAGCGTCATCGTCAGCGATCCGGCCTCGAGACCCCTGATCGAGAACGGCAGCCCATAGGGAAGCAGAAGCTTGAAGCCGGCGAACAGCTTCGTGGCGACTGCGACCAGCCCCGCAGAAGCCAGCGCGATAAGGCGGGCGGCTGCTTCGCTGCCGCCTCCGTGTAGCTCGCGCAGCATCTCCGCGCTGGCCAGACCGCCGGGGAAGCGAAGCTTGTCCACGATGAGGAGCTGCCGCCGCAGCGCAACCGCCACGACGACGCCCACCAGCATGACCGAAAACACCCATAAGGCCAGGTGGTGCCACGGCAGGGTTCGCCCGGTGAGCAGCGTTAGAGCGGGAATCGGCGCCACCAGTCCGGCCGACGCAACGTACGCTCCCGAAGAACACGCGGTCTGACTAATGTTGTTTTCCAGGATGCCGAAGGGCCGAATTCTGCGGCCCGACAGTGCGTGCAGCGTGCTCCACAGGCCATAACCCAACACAGCGGCCGTGATTGACATCCCGAAGGCCCAACCGAGCGTCAGGCCGACGTAGACATTACAGACGGAAAGCAGGCCGCCGAGCACCATACCGGTAAGCACCGCCCGTGGCGTGAACTGCGGTGAGCGGCGACCAAGTGGGGCCGGCTCCCAACCCGCTGTCTGGCGGACGCGTTCAGCAGTGGTCGGCGCTTCTTCCGCGACGTTATTCGCCGCCGCGTCACGTTGCGCCCGTGGCGATGGTTCCCGTTCCAAGGCGCGAGCTTCCCGCGAGTCTGAGGGTGGGCATCCCAAGTCGGCTGCGCGGTCCGGATGCTATTCGCTGCCGGGCGCTCAAGTCAACGGAAGGAGCGGGCCGGCGAGGCAAAGAGGCCCACTGCGCTGATTCCCCTGGTGGAGCTGCGGGCTTCCGTCAGCACGTCTCCCGGTGACGGCTCTGCGCGGAAACCTGCGCCCTTACGCGCGGCGTTTGGGTTTCTAGGGAGCTTTTTGCGTGGCCGCGCCGGTTGACGGTTGCAGACGGCCGGGATCGCACCGCGAAACGGACCAGCCGACGATCCGTCTCGGGAACGCGCACGATCCACGAGCCGCGGACACGAACTCGCCTCCCGGCGGGCAGCCTTTGTGAGCCGGCGACCGGGCTCGGGCGCGCGAAGTGCTGCTAGGTGGTGGTGATACGATCGACTTCAGTGATCACGACGATCATCGGGTAAGCCCTTTCAGGTGATAATGTCAATGAAGGTGCCGATCCCCGTTAGGAAGGAATTGACCAACAGGTCAACGATGTGAATAGCAGTCATCACATACCTCCGTTCGATGGGCCGAGCCGACTTGCATGACGAGACTATCCCGGGTTATACTGCATGTGCGCACACACACCGCCCGGGTGTGCCCCGTCACGAAAAACCGTTGGGCGCAACCACTCGCGTGAGAGGTCGCCCCTGTACCTCGCTCAACTTAAAAGGTACCGATAAAACCCAGCTTGTCAAGCTGATCTTCCCAACAATCCGATGGCCGGCGCATCTCCAAACAGAGCCTCCAGCCACCACGCCGAGCTGTGGCCCCTCCCTCCCGCTCCCTGCACGTACTGTCATGAGCACGGCACCACGCGGGTGGTTGCCGAGCGACTCACGCGCTGCTCCGTGTGCGGCTTTCTTCTCCCGCTCCCACGAGCCGCGACCGACACCAACCGACGCCCCACCATTCTGGCCGCTGCCCTGCCCCTCGCTCCCGGCACCTTACTTCGCGAGCGGTACCGGCTGGTCGAGATCATCGGCAAGGGAACGCACGGCCTGACTTTCCTCGCGCATCACGAGTTCCTGAACCACCCCTGCGTGGTGAAGGTGCTTCCCCATCGCATCGAGGACGCCTCCGATGGTGCTGTTCGCCGCCTCCGCAACGAGGCCTCCGCCGGTTTTCGCGTCAACCACCCGAACGTGGTCCGCGTGCTCGACGGCGACGCGCTGGGAGGCATCTGGTATTTCGTCATGGAGTACGTCGATGGTGTAGATCTGGCCGCTGCTGCACGAAGTGGCATCCTGATCGATTGGCGCCAGGCGCTGCGGTTTGCGATCGACGCCGCTCAGGGCCTGGATGCCATCCATCGCGCCGGGTTGGTCCATCGCGACGTGAAACCCGGCAACCTGATACTTGGAACCGACGGGCGCGTCCGCGTTGCCGATCTCGGTGTCGCGCGCTTGATCCACGAGCATCCCGGCCTGGCCGCACACGGCAAGGACCAGATGGCTGGCACGCTCGCTTATGCCGCGCCGGAGGTGTTGGCCGGTGACGGACACATCGGTCCTCAAGCGGACCTCTACTCGGTCGGCGCAACGTTGTTCGAACTTGTAACTGGCTCGCTGCCCCGCGGCCCAAGCGTCTATCGAACGCTTCTCGATTCGAACCGCGCTCCCGTGTCCTGGCCGACGGATGCCCCCCCAGAGGTACCGGCGTGGTTTATCGAGGCCGTTCTCCGGCTGCTTGAGCCGGCCCCCGAGAGGCGTTTTGAGTCACCCACAGCGCTCGCCGATTATCTGGAGCGCCCCTCCGAGCGACATGCGCCGATGCCGGGCCCGCCCCAGCCCGACTATCCGGAGCCGCGCGGCATGGTCGTCCTGCCGTTCGAAAACGCGTCGGCAGCGGACGGCGACGATTGGCTCGGGCACGCGCTCGCGGACCACCTGGCCCGGTCGCTCTCGCAACTTCAGGGGGCGTACGTCGCGGACCTCGATCAGTTCCTGCAAACCTTGCAGCGCATCGAGCAACGTGCCGCGCGCCCGCGAAGGGAGCAGCTCCTCGAGGCTGGGCGGCTCAGCGGCGCCGCCACAGTCATCGCGGGCGCCTTCCGTCGGACTGGGCCGACGATCGAGCTGTCTGCGCAGGTCTACCAGTCGCCGCAAGCCGATCCGACAGCCGTAGCGCCCGTGCGCGGCGCGCTGTCCGCACTCGTCGATCTCGAAACCAAGCTGTTCGGCAGCTTGGCGCACCAGCTCGGGCTTGCAGCGGCGGAGTTGCCCACCAAGGTCAAGGTGCGAAGTCGCAACATTCTCGCCGCGGAGGAGCGCTTCTTTACCGCGAAACGCGCCTTTCTCCGCGGCGATTACGAGACGGCAAAGCGAGTCGGGAAAGAAGCGATCGCCCTCGATTCTAAATTCGGTGATGCACTGGGCTTCGTAGGCGCCTGCTGCGCCCGAATCGGCCAGTACGACGAAGCCGTGGAGTGCCACCGCCAGCAACAGCTTTTGGCCGACCGCGAGAAGGACGAGCGCTTGAAGGTTCAAGCGCATGCGAACATGGGCTCGATGCACTACTTCCGCGGGGAATACGACGCGGCCAACGATTGCCTTACGCGGGCAGCGCGAATAGCCGAACGGCTGGGACTGACGACCGAGCTGGCTCAGATCCGCAACAATCTCGGGTTCGTATTGCTTCAACTCGGCCGCCAGGCGGAGGCCGGCGAGACGTTTCTGCGCGCCGTGGACACGCTCAAAAAGTACGGGGTCCTGGTAGCGCTGGTCGGCCCGTATAACGGCATGGGCCATGTCTTGCGCGAGCAGAAGCGGTACCAGGAGGCGCGCAGCTATTTCCGCCGGGCACTCGCGCTGGCCCAGGAAAGCGACGATGACGTAAACATGGGCATCGCCTACATGAACCTCGGGCACTGTGCCCTGCTCCAGGGCCGGCTGGCAGACGCGAAGCACGAGCTGGCCATAGCGCTCAGCATTCTCGAGCAAACCAGCTTCTGGAACGGCCTGGCGCGCGTTTACGAGTACATGGCGAACCTGAATCTTCGCCTTTCGAATTGCGCGGAAGCAGTCCGCTGTGCCGAGCGGCGGATTGAGCTGGCGCAGCGGCATTCCAACTTGCGGATGGAGTCGGCGGCGTGGCGGCAAAAGGCGGAGGCCCTGAAGCTCGCGGGTCGGGCCGCCGAGGCCGACGTCTGCCTAGCACGTGTCAACGACGGGGAAGGGCTCATGCAGGTACACCGTCCGTTGGCGGGCGCGAACGGGTAAGTGCATGTAGCCCGATGAGGAGCAGAGAATGAACTGGGGGTTGGTCAACCGAACCGGCGAGTGCGTGAGCTTGTCTTGCGATTCGGACTCTTCGGCTCCGAGAAGTATTTTGTCCAGGCTGCCGCGGGAATGTCACGACGAATTCCTACTCTTGCTGCGAGAAGCGTGCGCCGACGGCCTGCGCCGCCGTCTGGGGATTACGCAGACCGACGGGCCGTTGCTCATAGTGGATATCGTGCCGCTGCGCTTGAAAGAATCACCGGAGAACTCGGCCCTGGTGGTTCTCAATGACTCCCGGGAATTCGACAGCTCGTACGACCGGCTCAAGAAGCTGGCGCGGCGCAACGAAGCTATCCTGCGCACTTCGATGGACGGTTTTTTCGTGGTCGACGAGCAGTGTCGGTTCCTGGAAGTCAACGAAGCCTTCTGCGGAATGACCGGCTACAGCGCCGACGAGCTGCTGCGAATGAAGATCTCCGACTTGGAGGTGGACGAGCATGCCAACGGCGGGGTCCCGTCGCATACCCGGACGGGGCTCCATCAGTTCCCGACGGCGCACCGGCACAAGGACGGGCACCTCGTACAGCTCGAGATCAGCGTCAACGTGCTACACGACGCCGGCGAAAAGATCCTCGTGGGCTTCGCACGGGATGTCACGGAGCGGAAGCGCGCCGAAGAAGCCTTGGCGCGGCTCAGTCGCGAGCAAAAGCTCATTCTCGACTCGGCCGCCGAGGGAATCGCCGGGCTCGATCGGGAGGGGAACATCAGCTTTATCAACCCGGCGGCGGCGCGTTTCCTGGGTGCCAGCAGCGGTGAACTGATCGGCCGTTCGGCGCACGCGGTCTTCTGGCGCTCCGATCGCCGTCTCGCAAACTGCGACGCGCCGAACTGTCCCATCTGTGCCGTTCTGAAGAACGGAAGCAGGTCGCTGGGGCTGGATGGCGAGTTTTCACGAACGGACGGTACGCGGTTTCCGGTCGAGTGCTCGATCACGTCGATGCAGGCGGGATCTGACGTGATCGGCGCCGTCCTCGTGTTCAAGGATATAACCAAGCAACGGCGCGCCGAGGAGGAGCGTCGCTCCTTAGAGGCGCAGGTCCAACAGGGGCAAAAACTCGAGAGCCTCGGTTTGCTGGCCGGCGGGATCGCCCACGATCTCAACAACATGCTGGCGGGCATCCAGGGCAACGCGTGCCTGGCCCTCTCCGAAGCGGCAGAGGAAAGAAGCGTGCGGGACCGTTTGCAGCGCATCGTCGGGGTCTGCGAGCGAGCGTCCAAGGTCATTCGACAAATCCTGGCGTACGCAGGACATGTGACTTGTGACGCCGGCCCGCTCAACCTGAACGAGCTGGTGGAAGACATGAAGGAGTTTATGCGCGCCGCCGTCCCCAAGGCCATAACTTTGGACACAAAGCTCGCGCCCGAGCTCCCCATCATCCAGGCGGACGGCGGACAGCTCCAGCAGGTGATCGCCAGTCTGCTCGTCAACGCCGTGGAGGCAATCGGAGACGCAACCGGGCGTATCACGTTGGCCACCGAGCGCATCCAGCTTAGTGACGCAGACAGCAAGCGCGCGTTTCCCGCGCAAGACCTGACGCCCGGTCAATACGTCTGTCTTCACGTCGAAGACACGGGTCGCGGAATGTCAGCGGAGACCGCGCAGCGTATTTTCGAACCGTTTTTCTCGCAGAAGGGTGTGGGACGCGGGCTCGGACTGGCGGCGATGCGCGGCGTCATCCGCGCACATCATGGAGGTGTTCGCGTAGAGAGCGAACTGAGAGGGGGCACCTGCTTCACGATTGTCTTCCCGGCGCTGGAGCAGCCGGTCGCTGCCAGCAGCGGGCCTCAACCACAAGCTCGGTTGGCGGCGGGCTCAACCGTTCTGGTCATCGACGACGAACACGAGGTGCGCGACGTAATCAAGGACATGCTCACGGGTCGCGGCCTTCGGGTCCTGACGGCAAAGGACGGGACACGGGGAATCGAGGTCTTCAAGCAGCAGGCCGACACGATCGATGTCGTGCTGCTCGATATGGCGATGCCCGGCCGAAGTGGCGAAGAGGTGCTGCAAGAGATCCTGGCCGTCCGTCCCGACGCAAAGGTCATCGTTTCCAGCGGTTTCATCGAAGAAGGCGTCTCCGCTCGCTTCGGCGACGCCAAGCCCGCGGCATTCCTGCACAAGCCCTTTACGACGGACACGCTGATGGAGAGCATTGGCGGCGTGCTCCAAGAGCGTGCGGCACCGCCGTCCCGGCGGTGATGATCTGCATGGACGGAACCTCTGCTACCTGACCGATTCAAGAGCCACTCGACCGGCGACGGTCATAAAACTTTTGCTTCCCGACGGGAAACCTCGTCGCTGCGATGGCAGGCCGCTCATGATGTTGATTGCATCAGGGAGCGTCGATGCGTTATGGTAAAAGTAGGCTGACGAGTATTCGGTCGTGCTGCGGAGGACATTGTTCGATCCGGCTGCCCTCATATTGACAGTCTTCTCACGGCCACATGCCGTAACAGGTAAAGAGGCGTTTGGGGCCTTTCGACCGGCAAGGACGAGGAACCTTGCGCCGGTTCAATATCGTTTTCGAGGCGCAGAGCCGAAGGAGGAGAGTTCTCATGCAGGCCTTAGAGGCGAGCTTTCGAGCGTGGGGCAGCGTAATCGTCCTAGCGGCGGTCTTCGCTACGGGAGTGACCGGCGCGGCCGGCGAGAAGGGCGACGGCCGGGGCGCGACCGGCCGCGGCTCGGGCAACTACCTGATCGTTATCGCCGAAGACTACGCCTACACCCCGCCGATGGTCCAGTTCATCAACGCCAAGACAGCGCAGGGCTTTGACGTATTGACCTACGCCGTGCCCGCGGGCACGACCAACACCGCGATCAAGAGCTACATCGCGAGCCTGTGGGATACGCCCGCCGCGCCGGACTACATCTTGCTGGTCGGCGATACGGATGGTGCCACCTCGACATCGAACACGATTCCGCACTGGATCGGTCAGGGCAGCCGGGGATCGACCACCGACCTGCCTTACGCCTGTATGGACGAGGGGGATGACTGGTATCCCGACATCGCCATCGGACGCTTCTCGGTGCGCTCGGTGAACATGTTGCGGGACGTGGTGAACAAGACTTTGTACGTCGAGGCCGGCGTCTTCGACGACCCGGACTATGTGAAGCGCGCCGCGTTCCTGGCCACCAACGACATGACAAGCGGCGCCGAGGAAACGCACGATTGGGTCATCGAGAATTACATGGATCCGGCCGAATTCCAGAGCATCCGGATCTACGCCCGCCTCGGTGGGGGTACCCAGGATATCGCCAACGCGGTGAACAATGGCTGCCTCTTTGTGAGCTACGGCGGTCACAGCGGCTCGGGTGGGTGGTCGAACCCGCCGTTCAACCAGTACGACGTGCAGGCTCTGACCAACGCCGGGCTGTACGGCCTGGTCTTCGGCTGGTCCTGCAATACCGCCCATTACAGCTATGACGAATGCTTCGGCGAAACCTGGCAGCGCGTCGCGAACCGGGGCGCCGCGGCCTATTTGTCCGCCTCGGATTACATCTATTGGGGCGATTGGGACGCCTGGGAGCCGTCTCGCCAAC
>JBHHZX010000024.1:0-18721 GCA_046758265.1 Phycisphaerae bacterium | reverse complement strand
CGCAGGCTCTATGCGCTCGAGGCCAAGCGTCTGGCGATCGTCGAGCGCCACGGCGTACGCCAACATGACGTGTGCCTGGTGGTGAACGAGCGCGAACGACGGAAGCTGTTGGATCGAACCTATCCGCGACAAACCGGCGTTCTGCGAACCTGCGTCGACGTCGCGCGATATGTGTGCCTCAATCCGGCAGAGGCGCGCGCGCACCTGCCGCACGAACCGATCGTCGGCACGGTCGGCTCGATGTTCTATCCGCCAAACGTGCGCGCGGTGAACTGGTTCGGGCGTTACGTATGGCCACTGGTGGTTGCGGCGCGTCCCGACGCGCAGTGGCTGATTGTCGGCAGTCGTCCGACCCGCGCGGTACGAAGCTGGGGAAGGCTACCGGGCGTGACTGTAACGGGCTACGTCCCCGACGTGCTGCCATACTTCAACAAGATGCGTGCGTTTGTGAACCCGGTCGAGGGCGACCTCGGGGTCCAATCGAAAGTGATCGTCGCGATGGCAGCCGGCAAGCCCGTTGTGATCACGCCCGACGGCGCGGCGGGCATCGACTACGACGACCGCGCGCCGTTCCTGATCACCGGCTCGCCACGAGGCTTTGCGGACGCCGTCCTGCGGCTGCTGAAAGACGACGCTCTGGCGCTGGATCTCGTCGAGCGCGGGCGGCGCGTCATCGACGCGAACTATCGGGTCGAGACTCAACTTCCACAGCTCGAGCACTGGCTCCAGCCGAAACCCGCCGGACTTGATCGCCACGACGCGCCGACCCGCGCGTCAGCACGCAAGAGGCTCACTCGGACGGCGTCATCGAGGGTGCGCCCCTCACACGAGGTTGCCGGGTGATTCGCGACCGCAACATCGTGTGCGTGGCCAGCAATTGGTCCGAGCACCCGACCAGCAAGCACCACGTGATGCGCATCCTTGCGGAGCGCAACCACGTCCTGTGGGTCAACTACCACGCATCGCGGCGACCGAGACCGAACCGCAGCGATTCACGGATGATCCTTCGCCGACTGCGCGAGGCCTGGTCGGGCGCGCGGCGTGCGCAGCCCACGATCGACGTGTTGTCCCCCCTACTGCTTCCGCTACCGGGATCGCCGGTGGCACGCTTCCTCAACGCACGGCTGATAGCGCGGCAAATCCGGAGCGCCCTGCGTGACCTGCCAAGACGGCCGGTGCAGCTCTGGCTGTTCACGCCGGACGTTCCGGAACTGATCGACCTGCTCGACACTGAGAGGGTTGTTTATTACTGCGTGGACGACTTCGCGGCGTTTCGCGGATTCAGCGCAAGACGGATCACCGAGCTTGAACGGGACACCAGCGCTGCGGCCGATGCCGTCATTGCGACTTCTCAGACGCTTTATGAGCAGCGCGCGCGGGAGCATCCCAACACGCACTTCGTGCCGCACGGGGTAGACTTCGAGCACTTCGCATCGACGAGCAGGATCCCAGCCGACCGGATCCCGGATGACGTGCGCGGTATTCCGAAGCCGGTCCTCGGCTACTTCGGTTTGATCAGCGACTATGTCGATCTGGACCTGCTCGCGGCTGCCGCACGCCGCACGCCCGCGTGGTCGTTCGTCCTGGTCGGATCGCTGCGTTGCTCGGCGGAGGTGCTGGACGGGTTGAGCAACGTTTACCTGTTAGGCGGCAAGCCGTACGAAGACCTGCCGCGCTATGCCCGCGCTTTCGACGTCGGGCTGATCCCGTTTCGAATCAATCGACTGACGCGCGCGGTGAACCCGATCAAGCTGCGCGAGTATCTGGCTGCCGGGTTGCCGGTCGTCTCCTCTCCGCTGCCCGAGGTGCTTCGCTACACTCCGGCGGTGCAGACGGCCAAAACGGTCGAAGAGTTCATCGACGCCTGTTCAACGGCACTGGCGGCCGGGCAGGACGGCGATCCGGTCGCGCGGCGCGAGCTGGTCCGCGATGAAAGCTGGCGGGCACGCGTCGAGCAACTTTCCCAGATCGTCATGCGTGCGGGGCACGAACAAGGCGCGCTGCAACGACCTGTCGCTACCAACGGCTGAACCACAGCAGGAAAAAGAGCAGCACGAGCGCATAGAGCAAGATGGTAAACACGAGGCTTTCACGCCGGCTGACATGCCCCCGGCCCGACGCCCGGCGCTGGGCGTGCGGTCGCGTCGGCGTCAGCTCGATCTCACAAATGTGCAGCGCGTGGCCGCAGTTTACGCAGAGGAGCTGGGCGCTGCGCCGGCTGAACCGTACGCGCTGGCTGCGGTTGCAGCGCTCGCAGGGTATGCATACCCGCCGCGGAATCGCATTGGGCCGCTTGCAGCTCGAGCAGCGTACGCGCCGCCGCCCGTCGGGCACATCGATCATAGCGCGGCAGTGACCACAACGGCAGACCACCTTCGGGCCCGGCAGGGCGGCGAGTTCCGGTGGGCGTTGCGTATCGACCAGTCCCATATTCATTGCATCGCCATTCCGCCGGCACGCGGATAGTGCAAAACGGAATACGCTAGGAGGAATTTGGCGCCGCACGTATGCCGCGACCGGCATTCTGTCCGATAAACGCCGTATGAGTCTCACCATGTGCGCTACCCGCTCTCAGTCCGACGCTGGCGTGGGGCCGGGTGCCCTGCCGGCGTGCCTAAACTGCATGAGCGTTGACGTGGAGGAATACTTCCACGCTGAAGCGTTCCAGGGCTGTCTGAGCCCCGCCGACTGGCCGCGTTTACAGCGGCGGGCGGAACCGTTCGTCGAGCGCATCGCCGAGTTGCTTGAAGAGTACAACAGCCGGGCGACGTTCTTCGTGCTGGGCATGATGGTCGCGCAGGTGGCTCCCTTACTCCGCCGCCTCGCCGAACGCGGTCACGAGATTGCCTGTCACGGGAACGGCCACCAGCATCTGGCCCGCCTGACCCCGCAGGAACTGCGCGATGACCTGCGTACCGCCCGTCGCCGCATCGAGGATGCGGTTGGCGTCCGACCATTAGGGTACCGGGCACCGACGTTCTCGGTCACCTCTGCCACCGCGTGGGCGCTGGACGTCATCATCGCGGACGGGTTCGAATACGACGCCAGCATTTTTCCGATTCGGCACGACCGCTACGGTGTTCCCGCCGCGCCGCTGGAACCCTTTTGGGCCGTGGCCCCGTCGGGGGCGCGCATCCTCGAGTTTCCGCCGCTGACGCTCGGCTGGCGCCTCGTGCGCGTACCGGTGGGCGGGGGAGGCTACCTGCGGCTGGTACCGGCCGGCATCTTGAAGCGGTGCGTCGCGGCTCGGCAGCGCCGCGGCAAACCTGCGATGATCTATGTCCATCCGTGGGAACTCGACGCGGATCAGCCGCGGCTACCGGTCGGGCCGCTGGCGCAGTGGCGACACCGCGCGAACCTGCACAAGACGGCATCAAAGCTCACACACCTGCTGAACGCACACCGCTTCGACACCGCGCAGAATATCCTGCGGCACGTTCGCGCGAGCGATGAACTACCGACGTTTACGGTGGCCCGCCGGCGGGCCACTGACGAGTCATAGCCGGCGTGGCTGGGGCGCGCGGTTGAGACGGTACACAAACCGTGTCAAGGAAGCGTCTCGGCCGACTGGTCTTCCGGCTCGAGGGTATGCACCACCGCGAAATCCGCATAGTCCGGAGCGACGTCGGAAACGACGTGACGGCGTTTGCCGGACGGATCAGGCGGGATTCGATCAACGAGGGGGCAGTCGACGTGCGTCTGAGGACCGAACAACGCCTGGTAGCGCTGCCGCACGCGAGCGATCGTGGCCGGGTCAAAGTCTTGGTCGACCACCAGCAACACTTCGAAGCGGTCGACCGCACGTTGGAACGTCTTGAATTCGACAATGCCGGGCTCGTCGCGCAACAGGTAAGACGATACCGCCCCGTGACACAAGCGTCCGTCGGGCAGGACAACAAACCCGGTGATCTTACCGCCTGCAATCCGCATCCGTGGGAACGGCAACCCGCACGCGCAGGGCTCGGGCAGGAGAGCACCCAGGTCGCCGAGGCGGTAGCGAATAAAGGGCTGGGCACGCGCCGTGAGCGTTGTGCAGAGTACTTCGCCGGTCTGCCCGGGGTCCACAGCCGTCCCGTCGGCCACAACCTCAACGTGTACGTGTGGTGACATGATGTGCATGCTGCCCTGGGGGCACTCGTGCGCGATCAGCCCGATTTCCCGGCTGCCATACTCCGAGACGGCCGCGCAGCCGAAGGTTTCGCATACCTGTGTCACTTGGCTGGGCGTGACCTCCTCGCCGGTCAGAACGACCAGCCGCAGCCACGGAAAGTCGCGCGGTCCACATCGTTTTGCCGCGTGTTTCGCGAGAAGCGCGGCGGCGGTGGGGTAAGCGTAGATCAGCCGCGGCTGGAAGGAACGGATAGCAGCCAAGTGCGCGTCCGTGGCCGCCGGTCCCATGTTGAACGCATCAAGCAACATCTCATTGATGAGCCGGTCGCGCCAGGTCTTGATCCGCGACGCCCTGGTCTCGATCGGCGATCCCCACAGGTATACGCGCCGATCGCCGGGCCGCACGCCGAACAAGCTCTGCATGAACAGGCGACAGGCCAGCGCCTGGGCTTGACGAGCGCGATCGATGAAGAAGCGCAGCGTATCGCCGGTGGTTCCGCCACTGCCGCACGGAATCAGGCCGCCGGGGACGTCGCGGCAAACCATACGTTGAGCGTTGGCACGCACATCGGCTTTTTCGAGCACCGGCAGCTTGACGAGCTCCGAATAAGGATCGACGGCGTACGGGTCCACACCGCACTTCGCGAACAGTTCACGGTAGTAGGGTAGCCGGTCAGCAGCGAAACATAACAGATCGCGCAGCCGCGCACTGCATTCGCGGCGAAGCGCGTCGTGCGACGCCTCAGCCTGGCGAGCCAGCGAACGCACCCACGGCGGCGTGCGACGCCCGCACAGCTGCTCGTGCAGCGGGTAGGTCAAGTGTCGCACTAGCCATTCAGAAACGCTCATCCGCGTCTCCGGTTGCCGCAGCCACTGAAGACTCACTTGATGGTTGCCAACCATTGCGTTCGGAGGACGGCGTGCACGAATACAGCCGACGCTCTCGCCCGGTTCCAGCACGAGTGCGGGCTCTGGATGGAGACTCTCGCCGGTCATGGGAAAAGCCTTCGTACAGGTCCGCGATTTGCTCGGCCTGCCGGTCCAGGCTGTAGTTCGCCATCGCATGCCCCTGCAACCGGGCACCGATTGCGCGCCGCAGCTTGGGATCGTTCGCCAGGCGGGCCATCTCCGTTGCCAGCGCGGCGGGGTCGCGTGGCGGGACGAGCGGTGCGAGGAAACGGCCGTTCGTCGCCGCCGTTGGCCGCTCGTCAGGCGTCATGAACTCGGGAATGCTGCCGACGGAAGTGGCGACAACCGGGAGTCCGGCCATCGCCGCTTCGAGAATCACAATGGGCAGCCCCTCGTTGAGACTGGGCAGGACCAAACAGTCCGCCGACGCCAGCAGCTCTGCTTTTGCCGCGCCTTGCAGCGGTCCGGTGGACCGGACAACCCGCGCCAGGCCGTGAGACTGCACCGAGCGTCTCCAGCGCTCGCGCTCCTGATCCGTGGCCGGTCCGGCGAGGATCAGCTCGAAGCGCGTTCCCGCCCGCTGCATCTGGCTTGCGGCCTCGATCAAGTCGGCCAGGCCCTTTCGCTCAGTCAGCGCTCCCAGAAACAAGAAACGACAAACACCGTCATCCCGCTGGGCGCGCCGCGGTCTCACCGGGCCGGGCTGAACGCCGTTTGGAATCGCGACGGCGCGGGCGTTCCCCAGGCACGTGCGTAAAGTGTCGAGCCAGCGCCGCGACAAGACGATTATCCCGTCGGCCGCTTCGCATCCGCGGCGTATGAGCCATCGACCCCACCGCCCGCTACCGTCGCAGAATTCGTCAAACTTGGCGCCATGAATATGTAAGTAACCGCGGCAACCGAGCAGCTTGGCGAGCGCCAGATCAGCCAGGCTACGGTAGGAGGAAAAGAAGCTGCAAGTGTGGATGTGGACGATGGAGATTCGCTCGCGCCGAACGGTGTGCGCGAGTCGGCAAAGGGCGCCGGCGTGCCGCGCTACGGCAGACAGCGCTTGGACCGCGCGCGAAAGCCTGCCGCGGTCACAAGGTTCCCGTTCCGTGGGCGCAGCGGTCGTCTGGGAAAAGCGGTGCAGCGTGTACTTCTCGCGCAGGGGACTCGTCAGCAGCGCGTCGATCACGCTGCTCATTCCACCGATCTGCTTGGATCCGGGTCCCACCATCAACACGCCGGGACGTGATGGCATTCGAGGACCACGCGTGCGCACGGTCGGGGCACACCCGCGCCGTCGAATGCATTCGGCGTACACCTGCTCGTATCGCCGCACCATTTGCCCGGCGGTATAGAGACGCGTGTAGTCGGCCGCGGCGTGTGCGGCGCGTTCCTGCGCAGCGTGCCGGTCGCCCAGCGCATCGCGCAACGCCTCGGCCATGGCTGGTGGGTTTCGCGGCGACACGAGCAGCCCCGTCTGCCGGTGGCTGATCAACATTCGTCCACCCGCGGCGGCGCTCGGACCGAGGCGCCCGACGTCCCCCACCGCTGTTGCAACGATCGGCACTGTCTGGCTCATCGCTTCGACGACCACGTTCGGCATCGCCTCGGTGGCACTGCTCAGGCAGAACACGTCCGCGCCGGCCATCAAACGCCATGCCTCTTCAACCGGCCCGGTGAAAACGACGCTGTCTCCCAGGCCCAGCGCGTCTCTCTCACGCCGGACCCGCAGTGCGTAGTCCGGATCGCGCTCCGGTCCGACCCAAACCAGCGCGGCGCTGGGCAGATCACGCCGGAGAATCTCGAATGCGTGAAGGAGTCCAGCAGGATCCTTTTCGGCGCAAATCGTGCCCAGGCCGAGCACAATAGGGCCATTGAGCCGCCGCCTACACAGTCTCTCCAAGAGCATCCGCGACTCCCGGGGCGGCATCGGCTCGAGATCAATGCCGTTTGGGATCCGCACTGCGCCGCAAGCCCGGCGACCGGAGGGCAGTTTGGCCCGGTCCGCCTCCGAGACGACCACGATGCGATCCGCGAGATAGTCCAGGCGGTCCGCCAGGTGCCGGTAGAGCGACGGACGGCCCAGCAACGAGCCGTGTCGGACGTGAACGAGCGGAAGGCCGCGGAGCCTGGCGGCCGGAAGCGCCCAGACCATCGCGGCGCAACTGTGTGCATGGGCAACCTCGATGCGGTCGGCGTGAAACCACTGCGCCAGGCGCCACGCGAGCAGCGGGTCACGCCCGACACTTTCCGCTTCGCGGACGACAACACCACTGGCCTGCAACCGGTCGACGTGCGCTCCGGCCGTCTTCAGGCAGTAGATGAACGCGCGATGTCCGCGACGCGAAAGTCCCTGTGCCAGCCGCTGTATGACCCCTTCGGCCCCCCCTCCGATCAGCGTGTCGATCAGCAGCGCAATATTCACAACATGTTCCCCGGCAGCGCCGGCTGGATGTCTTCGTTACCGACTGGCGCTGAAATGGGCTCGCCACTAACGGCGTCGGACTTGCCCAGAACGCTCGAGCGTTTGCGGATTCTGTCGGCCACATTTACCAAGCAGCACGCCAGCCCGATCAGGATCCAAAAATCCTCGGTCCATAGCCGTGTGGTAAACAGCCCGCACGCCAAGTAGCCGCACAGTCCGGCGCGCAGCGCCATGGCGTGCCAGCCGAGATGGAAACGCATCTCCCACCTCCCGACGCGGATGGGGAAGTCCGACTCGATCTGGCTGGCCTCGCGCCGAATTCGATTCAGTCGCCGCAACGCTACCGCCACGACCAGCGCCAGCAGAATCAACCCGGGATAGCCAAACTCGGCGAGGCACTCGAAATAGGTGCTGTGCGCGCTGCGGGCCACCCGCAGGCCCGGCACGTATTCTTTGACGGCTTGGTGGAAATTCCCGAGGCCGATTCCAAGCGGGTAATCGCCCGCCATCTCGGCCGCCACACGCCAGTACTGCAACCGTTTCGCCGCCGAGGCGTCCTGATCGTACCTGGTGATAGTGGAGACGCGCTTCCGCCAGCCCGGGTCGGCGAGCTGGAATGCCAGCAGCCCACCGACCGCGATCGCGGCCCATCCTTTCCAGCGGTACCCGCGCGGCAGCGAGAGCACCGCCACCGCACTCATCACCACCAGGCCGGCGATGGCGTTGCGCGTTCTTGTCATGATGATCGTATTGACCGATAGGGCGCCAATAATCAGGATGACGCCGCGGGTCCACCACCGCCGTGCCATAAAGAACATGGCGCCGATCAGCGGCAACGTGCTGACCAGGTGGACGGCGAGCCCGCTGGACTCCCCGAAATCCGGGCCGCCCAGTCCGGCCGTGAGCCTTTCGTTGTAATAAATGCCCACGCCGCCGCAGGCTTGGTACCCGATGTAGAAGATGCCGCACAGCCAGGCGACGATGACGAGCTGGTAGTGCTGCGGTTCTCTGACGCAGCGGATCAGGATCGGCACGAAGATCATGACCTTGACGATTTTCTCGGCCATGAACGCGCCGCGTTCGCTGGGCCCATATCCCCACGTCATGCTCGCGAGCGCCAGCAGCACCAGGCCTAGCGCCCATATGACCGGCATCGGAAACTGTCGCGCGATCCCGCGATAGCGCGGGTAGCGCAATACCAACCCGATTACAGTGGCGACGACCACGGTCAGCGACGTGCGCAGTCCTACGGCGCGAACGCTCTCTCCCCACCACTGATAGCCGGGATTCATGTGGTAGATGAGAATGTACAAAAGGACTCCGGCCAACGGCGCCAACAGCGCGGCACCCACGCCGGACACGTAGAGCAGCCAGAATCCAATCGCGGTCAGAGGCATGCCACTTCCATACAAGTCCTGGGCTAGCAGCCCGGGCCTTGCGTCCCTTCGTTCCGGCGAACTACAGGCTCAGGCGCGCATTTTCCTTCCGTGCGCCCTGGTCGCTCCACGCCGCATGCAGGCGACCGACACTTCTGGGGGGCACTCGGTTTGACGCGCCTCGCGTTGCATCGATTGGCCTCCCGGCTCCTTCAAGCGAGGCAAGGCACTCAGGCAGCGTGGCGCTCCTGCGTGAACTCCGCCGCGCCGACGCAAGAATCTCCACCAGACGATCACCCAGCGCGGACCAGCGATGCGCTCGCCGAACCCAGTCGTAACCGGCTTGCGCGATCTTGTGAGCGTAGGCCGACCGGTCCAGAAGCCGGCAGACCTGCTCCACCCAGGCGCGCGGTTTGTCGGCGCTCAGCACCTCGACGCCCACCCGAGCGCTGAGCCCACCCAGGGCGCGCGGGCTGGCGACCACCGGCCGGCATACCGCACACGCCTCCAAGATCTTGTTTTTCACGCCGCCCCCGAGTCGTGTCGGCACAACCACCGCCGACGCCCGCGCCAGAAACGGGCGCACGTCGGGGACGTCCGCGGCGAGTTCGACACCCGGCAACGACGCCAGCGCCTTGACTGCCGTCAGCGGCCGGCGGCCCACCACCAGCAGGCGCCGCCCCACACCGCGGGCGTGAATCTGCGGCCAGACCCGCGTCGCGAAATTCACGATGCCGTCCACGTTCGGCGGGAACTCCAGCGAGCCGACGAACGCGACCGTGCCGGGTTCCGCCGCCGATTCGCTCGGACGGAAGTATTCCAGATCAACGCCGTTGCTAATCACCTCCACGCGCGCCCCGCCGACCCAGCGCCGGGCGCAGGCCGCGTCAACCGTGGAGGAGAAGGTCGTGACAGCGGCGTGACGGGCCGCGTCACGCTCGTAGAGTGCATACAAGGCCGCCCGACAGAGAGTGCCGGGCCAGCGACGCCAGCTCCCATATTGCATCTCGCGTAAGGTATACAGTACCAACTCATCGACGCTGTCCCATACCACCGGTATCCGGGCCGAGGCGACGTGCACCCCGAGGACGGCGCGGCTGAAAAAGGCGACGTCAAAATGCTCAGGCCGGGCGTAGCGGTGCAGCCACGCGTCGATAGCGTCGTTGTAACCGAAATGCTGGCGCGCCAACCGCCCCGCCCAGGACGCGCGAGGCGCGCTCAGGTTACGCGCAGCCGTGGCGCCGCTCCGCGGCGAGATTGTCACGACCCGCACACCCTCCGGCAGCTTGGCCGCATATTGTGCCGCCACGGGGAGCGCGAGCGTCACCTCCGCGACCCGCGCTAGTTGCCTGGTAAAGTGAAACAGGCGCAGACGACCACCGTGGTTGAGCGGCCACGGTTCCTGCGTGGCGACGACCAGCACGCGCATCGGGCGGGAGGTCGCGCGTTTCATCCCGTCGCCTCCGGCGCCGACAGCGCCCGACCCGTCTCGCACCGTAACGGCTTCGACACACAGCGCTCATACACCTCACACATCAGCCGCACGGTGCGCTCCCAACTGAAGCTCCGCAGCCGCTCCACCCCGGCGCGCTTCAGCCGCTGAGCAATCGTCTGATCGAGTAATTGGATGATCCCCTCGGCGATGCTCGCCGCGCTGTGCGGATCGCAATAAACGGCCGCGTCTCCTGCGACCTCCGGCATGCTGCTGAGCTTGGAAGTCAGCACCGGGGCGCCACAGGCAAATGCATCCAGGATCGGCGCTCCAAACCCCTCGCAGAGGCTCGGCATCAGCAGCCCGCGGGCCCCGCACAGCAACCCGGGCAAGTCCTCATGCGGAACAAACCCCAGGAAACGGCAGGAGGCACGCACACCCAGTCGCTGGCTGCGTGCCTCCAGCGCCGCGCGCACCGACGCCGGCTCACATCCGACCAGGACAAGTTGCACGCCGCGGCGCGCGTCCGGCGAAAGGCGCGCGAACGCATCCATCAAGCCGGCCGCGTTCTTCCGCGGCGAGGAGCCGGAAAAGTTCAGCAACCACGCCCCATTCAGGCCATGCCGGATGCGGACGCGCTCGATCTCGGCGCGGGCGGCAGTGCCGGGCGATTCGGCTGACGCCCTGCCGCCGTGGGCCCTGGTGATCCCCTGATCCGGTGCCCAGGGGATCACGGTTATCCTCTCGGGAGTGACGTCGAATATTCGGTGTAGTTCGTCGCGCGTCGCCTTTGAAGGGCTGATAATGTGCGCGGCGCTGCGAACCGCCCGTGCTACCCCGCGCTCAAACGCACGTCGGCTGCGCTCCGGCTGCTCGCCAGGCACCGTGAGGGGTATCAAGTCGTGCACGGTCACCACAAACGGTACCGGACACCAAACCGGTGCCACGTTCGCCGGCAAGTGCAAGAGATCAATCCTGTCACGCCACGCCGCCGTTGGCAGACGCACCTGAAACCACAAGTCGAAGCGGTCGCCCGGGATGTCAATGCAGCGCGCTCGGACATTCGGTCGCGCGAGCAACGCCGAAGCGACGCCGGCCAAGTTGGCGTCAGGGGAATTGTCGCGCTCGGTTGTAGCTTGGGCGGCTGCCCGCTGGTGATAAAGCACGAACTCCCAGTCCGGACGCAGGGACGGAATCAACCGATAGGCGTCCAACAGGCTGCGCCCCGTTCCGCGCGGGCAAGGCATAAAGATAGTCCGGGCGTCGAGCCCGACTCGTAGCCGTGTTGTGCAGTTCGTGACACTCACAGCTCGTTTTCACCCCGGCGGCCGTGCGGTCTTTCTCCGCCGCCGGCCCAGCGCGACTGACAGAGCTTGGGCGCGCGCAGCCGCCGCTGCCGGACGCCCGCGCGGGCCTTGAGACTCCGGCTCATAGTTTTTTTCGGCCAGCGACCCGACCCCCGTTAGAAGAGGATGTGCGCCTGGATTGTTCGCATGGCGAAGGGTGCTGACGTACCGCACGCGCCACGTAGCGGCACAGCTTATGGGACGTCTGGGAGTACAAAACCTGCGAGCGTGGTTATGGGACCACGGGGCTTGCTCGCGCCGGCTGGTCGTGCGGCGGCCGTCGCGGCTGAAGCAGGAACGCCTTCCAACACCGAATCGTGATCAGCCATGCTACGACGGCCAACAGCAGCGGCGTCACGTCGGCCGTTCCGCGGAGGAAGTGCACCTGCGCCGTCTCCACGACGCCCACCAGCCCCATCAGTAGCAGCAGCGCCACGCAGCGACCATGGCCCCGCGTAAGGTACAGGCATAGCGTCGTCAGCGACGAGTACAGGAACAACGACTCGACCGCGCCGGTCACCACTCGATCGAACGGCTTGAGAAACTGGAACTGAAACGGGAGCCAGCGCACGCTCGGTCCGTACGGATTCAAGCCGGACGCCTCAATGCGTGACACGCCCGCGATAAGAGCGAACGTGACCATCCCGAGCAGCGCCAAAGTCGCAAGCGTTCGGCGTGCCGCTGATAGGTCGCCAGCGCTGACCGGGCCGAGCCGCGTCAGCCAGCGCGCGGCCCCGCAGCCAGTCATCCCGCCGAAGAAGGCCGTGCTGATATCGAGCAAGCCGCAGGCGTGTGACTTGAGGGGAATCTGGCAGGCTTCGAAGAGCACGCCGCACACGAAGATGCGCTTCAGCGCTTCTCCAATGGCCTGGGCACGCGGGCCGAGGCGTTCAACCATCGCCATGGTTATGAGGAAGCCTAGCAGGGCGAACACGGCGAAGCGGCGAAAGTCGAGCAGGTCGAAGTCGCGCTCCCATTGCATTTCGATCGACGGCCAAGTCAGATCCCAGGGAATGGTCATCAGCACGAACGTGAATCCCGTCATCAGCCACGCCAATACGAGCCACGGGCGGCTGCGCCAATGCCAAACTGTCAGTTCATGGCCACGCCGAATCGCGTTCTGCGCGCGCGGTGCGATAAGACAGCCGAATAGCGCGGCACTCGAATTGACGACGAGATCGTTCCAGTCGGACGAGCGCGGCGGCATAAACTGCTGAAGCAACTCGGTTACATAGCTGAGCGCTATCGACAGGAAAGCCGCCAGAGCCAGTTCCAGAACCCTTGTGCCCCCGCGCCGCCGCACGAGCAGCGCCAACGCGACGCCGACTGGGATGTAAACCAACGCGTTGGTGAAGACGTCGTTGTAACTGCTGAGCCGGATGGGATAGGAAGGCGGGATCCAACGCCACTCGTCAACCGGCGACAGCCACTGGCCATCACCAGTGCCGAGCGGACCCAGTGTGCCGTAAACGACGAGTGTCAGCCACACGACGCACGCCGCCCGGATGGTCGAACGCCGCAGAACCGCGGGTTTGACGAGCCCGTCGATGACGCGGCGCTCGTCACCGTGGCGGTCGCGTGGAAGCTGGTTACGTCCCGCAGAGTCCATGTAGTGCGTGCGTTGCACTGGCGCGGCGGCGGCGCCGGCCAGAACCGTAATCTCCAGGAACCATCACTACTAATAAACAGTGCGATACTGCGGCTGGTAACTGCCAGGGAAAAGCCGGGATCTTTGAGCAGCGTTGAAGGTGAAGCCGGTCGTGGCACTTGTTCTCGGACCCAGTGGCACAAAAAGGCTATGAGTAAGGTAAAACTGCGGTCAATCGGATCTGTTCAGGTTCTCAGGACTCGAGAGCAGTTCCTTCAGCAGGTCAGGATCAAACGGCGTGTTGCACTCGGGGCAGCGGGCTTCAGCACAGGGGCGCAAGTCGAAGCCGCATCGGACACACAACTACCTCGGCTCCCGCCCGGCGGGGAACAGAAAGCGTCCGATCCACCAAGCGGCATAGACTATAGGGAGGAAGACGCTGAAAGCGAGAAACTCCGCTAGGTTGATCGCGAACAGGAGATAGAAGACTGTGACGACCGAGAAGATGACCCCGAGGCACACACATACCGTTTGCCCCGCTGTCATTGGAAGCCGTTTCATCAGCTCCGACTTGTCGTCGGTCGATTCGTACGGTTCACCCAATTGGGGCCACCGCAAATGCTCCCAGAATTCGCGCGGAGCCTGGAACCGTACGCCGCATGTCAGGCAACGCACCAGGTACCGACTGCGAAGGAGCCAGTCGGTCTTGTGGATCCCCCGCACAAGCGCAGCGCTCCCGCACTCCGGGCAGAGCGAATCCTTAGAGCGGCTCATTGAATTGTGATCGCTCTCCATCTGGTAGCGCGCCGAGGTGTTGCCGGCAAGCCTCTCGCGCACCCGCAAGCTGCCCGCCCCTGCAGCCCCGACGACGATGCCGACGCCAAAGAAAGGCAGAGTGGGCCGGTAAGCCGAATTCTGTTCCCGACCGCAACACAGGCTGGAAGCCTGTGCCACAGAAGGCCGGGCGGCGACCATTCATCTAGGCCCGCCGTTGCCGGCGGGCTCGAGCGCCCTACCCGGGGCTGAATAGCGAGCCGGGCCGGCTCATCGCCCCCTACTTGGGCTTGCTGGCGGTGGGGTTTACCCTGCCACGACTGTCACCAGCCGTGCGGTGCGCTCTTACCGCACCATTTCACCCTTACCTGTGATGCCGGCTCAAGGCCGGCATCCATCGGCGGTGTAGTTTCTGTGGCACTTTCCCTGGGATCACTCCCGGTGGCCGTTAGCCACCACCGTGCCCTGTCCAGTTCGGACTTTCCTCCCCTGACACGCCGCCGCGGGCTCCGCCCGCCGCCGCAACGCGGCGGACCGCGCGAAGCGCGGGGCGGCATGTCAAGGGCGGCCGCCTCAGCCCACTCTGCCAAACAGATTGTAGCACATCTTCGGCGAGCCCGGCACGCAATCGGCCGGAACGACGGCGTGGCATGGGCAAGGACCGCACCCGGCAACGGGGTGGCATGGGCAAGAACGCGTCGAAGCGGTCCTTGCCCGTGCTTCTCCCCAACCCAGCGCCCACACGGGCAAGCTACGTTGTCGCGCCTTTCCAGGAGTACAGCCCGGCTCGGCGTGTACCCCGATCCTCCGCCCACCTCGCGCCCCGCTTGCCCATGCCACCCAACGCGACGGGGTGGCATGGGCCAGGACCGCAGCCAGGCACGTACGGCATGGGCAAGAACGCGTCGAAGCGGTCCTTGCCCGTGCTTCTCCCCAACCCAGCGCCCACACGGGCAAGCTACGTTGTCGCGCCTTTCCAGGAGTACAGCCCGGCTCGGCGTGTACCCCGATCCTCCGCCTACCTCGCGCCCCGCTTGGCCATGCCACCCAACGCGACAGCGATCTGGCAGACAAGACGTCCGCACGCCCCACAAACCTGAGGCTCCCACCCCTGAAAGGGATGGGGCAAGCGCGCCGGACTCAGAGGTCCGGCTACAAGCTCAGAGGTCCGGCGCTACAAGTTGGACGCAGCTCAGCGCGTTATGGGGACGCGTCAACCTTACGTGACGTCGGCTTACCCTCCGCGAACCAGCGTCGCAACACCTGCTCGGCGGGTTTGTTCCTGGGTGTGTAATCAAAGTCTCCCGGACCGCCGGGCGCTGGTGTCCACTCCCACCAGATCATGCCGAGCAAGCCCGGCGAGCCGTCCCAGACCTGCAAGAACGCCTCGTAGAGCCGACGCTGCTCTTCGAGTCCGGCGGGGGTCGCCTTCATGTTCTGGTAGTAGTTCCAGGGTGACATCGCCGCCCCCTCCTGACTGCACCAGCCCACCTCAGTCAGCAGCAGCGGCTTGCCGACCTCGTGCCGCCAGTCCATGATCTCCTTGTAGACGGGCCGCCAGCGTGCAACGATTTCGGCGACCGACGGGTTCTTCTTGTCGCCGAGGGTGTAGTAGCTGGTCATGCCGATGAAGTCGAGCAGGTGCCAGAACTTGACCGGCCTAAAATGGTCCCAGTTGGCCGAGTAGCCGAGCTTGCCTTTGGGAAAGTGTGCCCGGGCGGTGTAGATGGTCGTCACCCATTCCGCGGTGTGCTTCTCCGAACTGACCAGCTCCGACCCGACTGTGAGCGCTTCTGCCTCGGCCTCGCGCGCGATGTCCGCAAAATACTTGATGAAGTCGCGGTAGTCCTTCCACCACCGATCCCAGCTCGGCGGGTCGATCACGCCGCGCCATTCGCTGCCACGCGGGTGCTTCAGCAGCACGATCGGCATCAGGATCGTACGCAGGCCGTGCCGGCGCGCGGCGCGAATCAGGGTCATCAGTTCTTTGCGCGAGGGGGCGTGGCGGGCGTCGATATAGATCGCCTGCGACCGGGCGTGTTCCATGTATCCCGCCACGCTCAGAAGCAGCGTGTTGGCCCCCAGTTCGGCGACTTCGCGGATCAAGGGCAGGTAGGTCTCCAAAGCGCCCGGTCCGTGGCGAAGCTGAATCGCCATGCCACGCCATTCGACCGGTTGCTTATCGGCCGGCTTCTGTGCCGCTTCCGCCGGCTGGCTGGCCGGCTGACAGGCGGCCGAGGCCAGCAACAAAACGAGCGTGGCGAGTCCGAGCGTGAGGCATCGCGCGGTCATGGCGGTTCGGTCCAGGCAAGCGGCTGCGAAACCAGCGCCGGGAACAATGACACGCCCTCCAGCGAGCCGTCGTCCGGCAACTCACAGCCGAGCAGTTGTAGGAGCGTTGGCACCAGGTCGACCGCCCGCGCCACGTCGAGCACAGAGCCGGCTTCGATTCCCGGCCCGGCGAACATCATCGGGATTCGCATGTCGTCGCGGTGGATGCCGCCGTGGCCGCCTTTCTCGCGCCCGAAGCTGAAGCCGTGAGCGGCGAAGAGCACGACATCCCCGGAGCGCCGCGCGCCAAGCAAGGGGACGAGGTGCGGTACGACGTCCGGGTAGGTCTGCTCACGCGTCGCGCCCAGCCAATCGCGCGAGGAATGAAACCCGGCCGCGACGAACTCCGCCAATTCCCCGTCGCCCAAGTAGCCAAGGACGTCGTCCGGGAGCGGGACGTAGCGGTACTCCGGACCATCCGGGCCAACGCGCTCGACCACCCGTGCTGCGCCGCGCGACGACCGTAGCTCCACCTCGTTTTCGGCGGCGGCGTAGGCCACCAGGTCAACCCCCGGGACATTCCAAAGGCGCTGCCCCGCCGGAGGTGATTCCAGCAACGCGCCGATCGCCTCGGGCGTCAGCAAGTCGTCCCAGCCCAGCTCACCGCGAAAGTGGATCGCCGCGAATCGCGCGCCGCTCGTGGCCAGCACGGTGTCGAAGCGCTCGAAGTGCCGATAGAGGTCCTCAAACGAGGCGCCTTGCATCGGGCAATCCGTAACCCGGCGGCCCATTTGCCTGCGCAAAGACGTCAGGAGGTCAATTCGACCGTCGTCACGCACCGGCACGTATCCGTGATCACTCACCAGCACCAGGTATGTCGTTTTCAACAGCCCCTCCGCTTCCAGCCAGTCGCACACACGACCGAGCTGATAGTCTAAATGCTCCATCGCCCAGCGGTACCGCTCGGAATCGACGCCGAACGCATGCCCGACCGAGTCCATCCCTGGAAAATAGCAGACCAACAGATCCGGCCAGACGCGGTTTCGGTTCGCCCACCGTGCTACGTACTCCAGCGTGGTGGCGGTCAGCTTGTCTACCGCCGTATAGTCGTGGAAGAACCAGCGCACGCCGGACTGCGCCCAGTTTGCGACGTTCTTCGTGACGCCCCGATGGATCGCGTTCTGGATGCTGAGCGAGACTTTGGGCCGCATTCGCTCGTAAATCGTCGGGACCCAGAAGTCGCCGTTCACGTCCCGGTAGTGTTTGATGACGCCATACTCGCGGTACAGCCGCAGGCCGCGGTCGAACCACTCGTTCGCGATCACGCCGTGTCGAGCCGGCGTCACGCCCGTCGCGTACGTCGTCAGGATCGCATAAGTAACCGGCGGCACGGCTGCCACAGCGTGCTCCACCCGCATGCCGGCTTCGACGAAGCACTCGCGTATGTTGGGCAACCACCTGTCGCGACAGCCTTCGCGCAGCCGATCGACCGCCAGCCCGTCGCAGAGAAACAGCACGGCGGCGGGGTTCGGTCGCTCGACCTCGGGTCGCAGGTGAACCGCCAGCGTCCCACCGGGGCCGCAGCCGGCCGCGAGCAACAGGAGCACGGCAACCGGCGCAGCTTTCGGCAGTAAAGGCTTCTGACGCATCGCGACTCGAGCAAACCAAGCCGGGCTTCGCTTGGCCGGCATCACACAGATTCCTCGTAACGTCGAATCGGCGCATTATGCACGCCGGCCACTTCGGATCAAGCCACATCGCCGGGGGCGTTCTTGTCTCCGTGGGTCCGTGGGGTATAGTACGCGGCGGTTGATTCGCCCGGCGGAATGGGCAGCCACGGTTCGCGACAAAGTGACGGAGAGTGTGATGAGCAAACGCGGCGTGAAAATCGCGGCGCTGCTGCTGAGCGGCGGAGTCTTGCTGCAATTCGTTGGTTGTGCCTCCCTGCTGGCGCAGCAACTGCTGGGCACCATCGTCAGCAGTCTTCTTTCGACGCTGATTCAAAGCATCCTCGGCACCGCCGGCAGTACGGCCTAGCCGGTGCCGAAGGGGTAAGCGACGGGAGTGAGTCGTTCATCGGGCGGACTCGGCAATTGCCGGACGCCTGGCGAGACTTGCGTCTACGCTCACTCCACACCGAATCACGTGCGATGCACTCGAACGCAGCTCATCGCGCCGGGCCGCTAGCGCGCGTTTGGTGTGCGAACCGGCAGCGATCGAATACGGCCAATCCCGGCCGCAATACTTGTTCGTGACGGCGCGGTAACGCAGCCGGTCCGCCTGACTGGGGATGAACCGCGTGAACCGTACATCTGGGGTCATCGGCTATGGTTTGTTGCTGGTCGCCGCCGCGGTAAGCCACGGCTGTCGCTGGGGTGACCGCCACACGAACGTGAAGGAGGTCTCCGTCATCGACGGAATCTCCGCGCTCGAGTTCGACGGGCTGAACGTGCGGGTGAGACGAGCAGCGCCTGGTGCGACCGGGCTGTTCCTGGTGGTTAA
>JBHHZX010000023.1:0-18810 GCA_046758265.1 Phycisphaerae bacterium | reverse complement strand
TGAATCGCCCGCGACGGGCATGGACCCAAAAAAGTATGCATAAACCCTTGCCGTGGATATCACTAGGCTATCGAGGGCGGGGCCGGGAGTCAACGGCCTTGCGCTTCGTTGTTATGCTGGGGGTGAGCCAAGCACGCTGGTGCGAGAATCACTTCTCGCACCACATTCGGCGGGAATCCTTTCCCGCAAGGAGCAGGATGGGAATCCTGTCCAGGGTGGGTGCGAGATGGGAATCTCGCACCAGCGACGTTGCTTACCGCTTCTGTGCTTCGGGAACCGACGGGCCACACGCGGGCCGCCCGGAGCGCGCGCGGTCGCCCGCTTGACATGAAACGCGGGCCGGCGGGATGCTTACCCCTGCCGGCCCGTTGATCGGCTCGTGGCTTCGGAAAGTGTCAGGCTTTAATTGTCCTGGTAGGGCTCCCAGATCGTGCCGTCCCATGGGCGGCTCGGCCAGGTGGTCCAGCCGGGACCATCAATGTAAGTGGTGTCGAAATAGCGGTACCTGGCGTGCCCGTCGAGGAAGCCGCCGACGTGCATGTTTTCCTGCTTGTGCCAGCCCGTCACCAGTCTGGGCTCCTCCTGGGGGTTATAACCCCGAGGCCGGGCGGCCTCCAGGGCCCAATTCATCATGTTCTCGTAGAAGAAGATCCACTCCGCCGCTCCCCGGTCTTCCTTGCTGGCAAGTAACTGCTTGTGCCAAGGACCGATGAGGGCACCGGGGTCACTGGTGGTTCCTACAAATCCGATCTGCGGATCATTCAACGTATAAAAATAGGCCCAGTACCAGTTGATCGGGTAGCTCGTGCCCCACCACCTCCAGGTTTCGAACGGCGTGTCGGGGTCGGTGGGGGGGTCGCCTCCGTCCGCCATCGGCACCGCAGCCGTCTTGTCCGAGGGGCAGATGAAGTAGCCCGGCAGGTCCATCGGTTTCAGAACGCGGTAGTTTGGGCTGTTGCCCTTGTAACGGTCCGGATCGCTCCAGGTCACTTCGGGGTCCAGGTACTTGTTCATTGGCCGGTGCACGGGCAGGATGATGTATACGTCGGTCCTCGCGGAGGCTGGGTTGAGTCCCTGGCTGTTGTCCCAGTCGCGCCATCTCGTATCCGGCACGCCGCCACCCCAGATGAATTCGGTGGCAAGCCCATGGTTGGTGGCCTGGCCGTCGATGCGGAGATCCCAGGGAACGGCGAAGACGGCGCTGCGCTTGTCCATGACGTAGCTGGCGCTGGCCTGCACAATCGACCTCAGGTTCGACATGCAGGTGGCGATCCGGGCCTGTTCCTTGGCCCGGGCGAGCGAGGGCAGCAGGATGGAGATGAGCAGCGCGATGATCGCCACCACCACCAGCAGCTCGATGAGGGTAAAAGCTCGGGCGCGTTGTGTAAAACGGTTCATGAATCAACTCCTTTATAATTCGTCGCTGGTCGGATGTGGTGCCCACGAGGTGCACACACCAAAACATTACAAAAAACCCAACGATAGGTACCTTCAAGGCTATCGGGGACCCGGCCGCGCGTCAATGGTTTTCATCTTTGCGATTTGCGCCGGGGCGCGAGCGGAGCCAGCGCTCGCCACGCGTCCGCGTGACCGATAGAATGGTTCTGGTGGATGCGTTCGACGTCATCCGAACGGATGCACGCGTAAGTGAACTGGCGCGGCTGCTCGCAGAGGGCGGGGACCCCGTTGGGGCGGCCGGGCTCTGGGGGTCGTGTGCGCCTATCCTGGCCGCGTTCGTTGGCGAGCGTCTGGGACACCCGTTGCTCCTGGTCACGGCGCACGCTGACGAGGCGGATAACTGCCTGGATGACATAGCGACGGCGCTTGGGACCGCTCCCGAGCACTTTCCACAACTTGAAGCACTCCCACACGAACGGGTTGCGGACGACGAGCTTGCTGCGGAACGATTGCGGCTGTGCTTGTTGTTATCAGACCGCCTGGGGAAGCCGGGCCGCCCCGACGGTCAACAAGCTCCGAGGGAGCCGCGCCGGAGCGACGTCCCGTCCGAGCCTTGGCCCGGGCAGTCGTCGGCGCCCTGCATCGTCGCGTCCATCCACGCTCTCATGCAGCCGGTTCCCAGCCCCCAGGCGATCGTCGCGCAATCGCTCACGGTATCTGACCGCCAGACGCTCACGCCGGGGCGCCTGGTCGAGTGGTTGAGCCGGCAGGGCTTCACCCGCTGCGACCAAGTTGAACTACCCGGAGACTACGCGCAGCGCGGCGGGATCGTGGACATCTACAGCAACGCCCACAGCGACCCGATTCGGATCGAGTTCTTCGGCGACGAGGTCGAATCGATCCGTCTGTTCGACGCCGGCACGCAGCGCTCGTCGCATACGCTGCAATCGAGCCGGATCCCGGCCCGCGCGGTCATGGACGTGCATGGCGATCATGGCCGTGATACGAGCAGCTTTCTGGCGGTGCTGCCACCGGATGCGATCATCGCTTTCCACGAGCCGCTCGAGATCCAGGAGCTGGGACGGACGTACTGGCAACAACTGGGCGAGCGGGCGGGAATCGTACCGGTCGAGGCGGTTTTTCGCCGCGCGAACGACTTTGCGCAGTTGCACCTGCAGCGTTTCGCCGGCGGGTGTGAGCGGAGCGTGGACTTCGCGGTCGGCGGTTTGCCGCAATTCGAGCCCAGATCCGGCGAGGCGCTGGAAGCCTTGTCGGCGCTGGCCGGCGAATGCGACGTCGTCGTGCTCTGCGACAATCCGCCCGAGCGGCAACGCTTTGAGGACCTGCTGGACGAGTTGCCCGAGCGACCGGCGCGTGTGCGGACGACGGTCGGCGTCATTCATCGGGGTTTCCGCTGGGACGGCACCGCGTTCGTCCCACACCACGAGCTGTTCCACCGCTATCGTCAACGCCGCACGCTGCGGCGCGTGCAGCCGGCGCGACCAATCGACAGCTTCTTTGATCTGGAGAGCGGGGACTACGTGGTTCATGCGTTGCACGGGATCGGGCGGTTTCGGGGACTCAAGACGCTGGAGCGCTCCGGGCGACGCGATGAATACCTGGCGATCGAGTTCGCCGACCACGCCGTCGTCCATGTGCCGACCAGCCAGATCCACGTCGTGCAAAAGTACATTGGCAGCTTCCACGGCCGGCCGAAACTCAGCAAGCTGGGCGGAACGGGGTGGAAACGGGCCAAACAGCGCGTCGCCGAGGCGGTGACCGACCTGGCGGCGGAGCTGCTGGCGCTTCAGGCCGAGCGGGCCACACGCGCGGGGACCGGCTACCCGCACGACACGACCTGGCAGCGTGAATTCGAGGGCTCGTTCCTGTACACCGAAACCGAAGACCAGCTCCGGGCGCTC
Source organism: Phycisphaerae bacterium (assembly GCA_046758265.1). Taxonomy (GTDB): domain Bacteria; phylum Planctomycetota; class Phycisphaerae; order UBA1845; family Fen-1342; genus JALSRY01. The sequence goes on along the minus strand of JBHHZX010000023.1, from coordinate 15,490 downwards.
GCTGAAATCAAACACGACATGGTTCACCCGCGACCGATGGACCGGCTGCTGTGCGGCGACGTCGGCTTTGGCAAAACCGAGCTCGCGATCCGCGCCGCGTTCAAGGTGGTCGAATATGGCAAGCAGGTGGCGGTACTGGTGCCGACCACCGTGCTCGCCGAGCAGCATTACCAGACGTTCTCGGAGCGGCTGGCGGACTATCCCTTTGCAATCGAGGTGTTGTCGCGTTTTCGCTCGAAGGCGGCGCAGGCCAAGATTGTCGAACGTGCCCGCCAGGGCCTGAGCGACGTCTTGATCGGCACTCACCGGCTGCTCTCCAGCGACATCCGCTTCGCCGACCTCGGGCTCGTCGTGATCGACGAGGAGCAACGGTTCGGCGTCGAGGCGAAGGAGCGGCTCAAGCGGCTGCGGATAGCGGTGGACGTGTTGACGCTCAGCGCCACGCCGATTCCCCGCACACTGCACATGGCGCTCTTGGGGATTCGCGAGATCTCGTCGCTGGCGACGCCGCCGCTGGACCGCCGCGCCATCGTGACACAGGTGCGGATGTGGGACGACCAGTTGTTGCGCAGCGCGATTCTGCGTGAGATGAGCCGCGACGGACAGATTTACTTCGTCCACAACCTCGTCCGCGACATCGATCACGTCGCGAATCGGCTGCGGCGAATCGTGCCGGAAGCGCGGATCGTCGTCGGTCACGGCCAGATGCGGGGGCACGAACTGGAAGACGTCATGATGCGGTTCGTGCACCGCCGGGCGGATGTCCTGGTCTCGACGAACATCATCGAGTCGGGAATCGACATTCCCTCGGTGAATACGATTTTCATCAACCGGGCGGAGCGGTTTGGGCTGGCGGATTTGCACCAGCTACGGGGACGGGTGGGCCGCTCGAAGCACCGGGCGTATTGCTACCTGCTGCTTTCCCCGAAGCACCTGGTCAAAGACGCGGCCGCCCGCCGACTGAAGGCCATCGAGCAGTACAGCGAACTGGGCGCCGGCTTTCAGATCGCGATGCGCGATCTCGAAATCCGCGGGGCGGGCAATATGCTGGGCCCCGAACAGTCCGGGCACATCGAGGCCGTCGGGTACCAGATGTATTGCCAATTGCTCGAACAGGCAGTGCGGCGGATGCGCGACGAGCCCGCCCCGCCGTGGCGGCCGGTCAATCTCGAGCTCGGCGTCAGCGCGTCGATCCCGCGCGCCTATATCCGGTCGCAGCGTCAACGGATGGAGGTGTACAAACGGCTGGCGAGCGCTCGCAGCGTTGAGGATGTCGAAGTGCTGCGCGCCGATCTGCGTGACGCCTTCGGCCCGCTGCCGGACGACGTTGGGACGCTGCTGGCGCTGGCGGAAATCCGCGTGCTCGCCCAGCCGTGGGGAATCCGCTCGATCGTGCTGGACGCCCCTGACGTGATCTTCGCGATCGACGATCTGGACAAGAGCCAGGCGTTGTTCGCGGTGGGTCCCGGTTCGCCGCGCCTGCCCGACCCGCACACCGTGCACTGGCGGCTGCCGAGGCGGTACCTGGAACCGCCGACGCTGCTGACGATCTTGCGCCGGCAGCTCGCAGGTGACGCGGCGTCACCCGCCGAAACGCAGGCGCTGCGACACTAGCCGGTTGGCTGGGGGTCCGGTCCGATAAATCGCGGCATGAAAACTGGCGCGCGGCTCGCCGGTGGCATGGCGGGATCGCGCACGGGATTGAGATACGGACGTTATTGCAGGTCCTTCGCCCGGTTTCCGATCAGCGCTTACGGCAGACACTGGCGTGGCTGGGGGCAGCACACGCCCGGAGTGCGCGTAGCCGCGCGGAGGGAAGGGGGTGCAGGTATTGGCTGCGCGGCGAATGTTTGATTCGGCGCCCGACCGGGCCGAGATGGCGCGCCTGGGGCGGCGAGCGCTCGTGCTCGCCACCCGCCGTGCCCTTCCGTCTCGCTAAGGAACCTTCGCTCCGGCGCTCGAAAGGATAGGCCACGAGTTCCAGAGACTGCATGAAAGGCACTGGCGATGAGGGAACAGCGCACGCTTCCGCCCCGAGGTCGGCCCGGTCCTCGTTACACCCCGGTTGCGCTGACGGTCTGTGTTGGCGTCACGGTGTCCCTCCTGGCCTTTGCCAAGACATCCGCCTGGGAGCAGCAAAGGATTCAGACAGCGTTCACGCGCGCGGCGGAAGACCGCGTTTCCGCGCTGAGACGGGGCGTTGAGATCAACCTGCACGAACTCGAATCACTTGGTGCTTTCTTTGTCGCATCTCAGGGGGTTGAGCGAGCGGAGTTTCGAGAGTTCGTACAGGCTTTCTTGTCCCGCCGGCCGGGCATCCAGGCGCTGGAGTGGATACCGCGCGTACTCGACCCCGAGCGGGAGGCGTACGAGGAGGCGGCGCGCCGGGAGGGCTTGCTCGATTTCCAGATCACCGAGCGGGCAAGCCAAGGACGGATGGTCAGGGCCGGCCAGCGCCAGGAGTATTTCCCCGTCTACTATGTGGAGCCGTACGAGGGCAACGAGGCTGCTGTAGGGTTTGACCTGGCGTCGAATCCCAGACGCCTGAAAGCGTTGAACCGCTCACGCGATACCGGGGAAGTGGTCGCTACCGCACGGATCACGTTGGTGCAGGAGACGGCCAACCAATACGGGTTCCTGGTTTTTCTGCCAATCTACCAGAAAGGTGCGCCAGCAGACTCCATCGAAGATCGTCGCGCGAATCTGGAAGGTTTTGCGCTGGGCGTCTTTCGGATCGGTGACATGATGGAGAAGGCCCTGACGTACTTGGGGCCGGGCGGCATCGATATCCACCTTTATGACGAGTCGGCCTCAGCAGGCGAACGCTTCCTTTACTTCCACCCGTCACGCACGCGAACGCCGCCGGCCGCGGCGACCGGTGAGGAGGAGCCTGCCGCACGGGCGAGCCTGCACCATGCCGCCGCGCTCGATCTGCCGGGGCGGAACTGGTTGGTCCTGTGCACCCCGTCGCCTGATTACGTCGCAGCCGGGAGAACCTGGCAGCGCTGGGCGGTGCTGGCGGCGGGACTTCTTTTCACCGGCCTGCTGGCGAGCTACCTGCTGCTGAGCATGAGACGCGCGGCGCGTCTCATGACCACCAACGAGCGGCTCGCACAGGAAATCGCCGAACGCCAGCGGGCCGAAGAGGCGCTGCGAGAGAGCGAGAGTCACCTCCGCGCGGTGGTCCACGGGAGCAAGGACGCCATGATCGCCATAGGTGCGGACGGTCTCATAACGCTCTTCAACCCCGCCGCCGAATCCATGTTCGGGCGGACCGCGCCTGAGATGCTCGGCCAGCCGCTTGACTGTTTAATGCCCGAGATCTACCGCGAGCGACACCGGCAATACGTTAAGGGGTATTTCACCCACGGGGAACCGCACGGGGCCATAGGCAAGACCGTCGAGCTGCCCGCCGCGCGAAGCAATGGTCAGCAATTCTCAATCGAGTTATCTCTCTCGATCGGTCAGCGTGACAGTCAACGGTTTGCCCTAGCGGTCATCCGCGACATCACCGAACGCAAGCAGGCGGAAGAGACGCTGCGGGAAAGCAACGCTGCGATGGTGGAAGCGTTGGAACGCGAGAAGCGCACGTCGATGCAGCTCGAGTCCACCATGGAGCAGCTCGAGGCCGCCACGCGAGAGGCGCGGGCCGCCACCCAGGCCAAAAGCGAATTCCTGGCCAACATGAGCCACGAGATCCGCACGCCGATGACGGCGATCCTGGGGTTCTCTGAGACGTTGCTCGACCCGGCCTTGTCCGATTCGGAGCGGCTTAGCGCCGTGCAAACGATTCGCCGCAACGGCGAGTACCTTCTACACATCATCAACGACATTCTGGACCTGTCGAAGATCGAGGCCGGCAAGCTCGAGGTAGAGCGCGTTGTCTGCTCGCCCGCGCGGCTGGTCGCCGAGGTGGTTTCGCTGATGTGTGTCCGCGCCGAGAGCAAGGGCCTCGCGTTGTCTGCGGCGCATCTCGGGCCCATACCCGAGACCCTCCGAAGCGACCCGACCCGGCTGCGGCAGATTCTTGTCAACCTGACCGGAAACGCCATCAAGTTCACCGAGCAGGGCGGCGTCCGGCTGGTCGCGTGTCTCGTGGAGAAAGATGATGGACAGCCGATGATGCAGTTCGACGTGATCGACAGCGGCATCGGCATGGCCGAAGAGCAAGTCGCCAGGCTTTTCCAACCGTTCACGCAAGCCGATTCTTCCACCACCCGCAACTTCGGCGGTACGGGACTGGGGTTGATGATCAGCAAGCGCCTGGCCGAAATGCTCGGGGGCGACATCACCGTCCAGAGCCAGCCCGGCTCGGGAAGCACGTTCCGCGTGACGATCGCCACGGGGCCGCTGGCTGGCGTCCGAATGCTCGATGACCCGCGCGAAGCGCTGATGGGCAGCGATGGCGCGGGTCGGCAGAGTTCTAGCCCGGTTGCGTCGGATCAGCCCAGGCTCGACTGCCGCATCCTGTTGGCCGAAGACGGGCCCGACAATCAGCGCCTCATCTCGTTCTTCCTGCGCAAGTCTGGCGCGGCGGTGACAATCGTCGAAAACGGGCGGCTGGCGGTGGACGCGGCGTTCGAGGCCGAAGAAAAGGGGCAGCCGTTCGACGTGATCCTGATGGACATGCAGATGCCGCAGCTTGATGGTTACGAGGCGACCAGCCTGCTCCGGCACAAGGGATACTCGCGTCCCGTCGTCGCCCTGACCGCGCATGCCATGAGAGGTGACCGGGAAAAGTGTGTCCGCGCCGGCTGCGACGGCTTTCTCAGCAAACCGATCGACCGGCGGAAGCTGCTCGAGACAGTTCGAGCGAGCCTATCCAAAGACCGGGTTGTGGGGGCCGCAGATTCATGACGCTCTGGTGGTGAAGTCGCGTGCGCGGACCGGCGCCTGCTTGGCCGTCGGGGCAGTCGCCCGGTTCAGCGCTGACGCGTCTTGCCGCGTCCGGGCCGCCGCAGGTCCTTCGGGTTCGTTTGTGGGCGCGCGGCTGAGGCTCCAGGGCGTGGCACATCGGAGGTCTCCCAATTATGATTCGGCTGGGACCCTCGTCGTAGCGGGGGTCCAAGTGTATCGTCCGAGCGAGGGCTCGGTCTTGAAAACGCACATCCACTACGAAGCCGCATTCGAAGACTACTTGCAAGGCAAGCAGATTCCGTACGTCGCGGTCGACGAGGCCAAACGGGCGGCGTTTCGCGACGCGCGACTGAAGAGCTTCGACTTCATCGTCTACTCCGACAGCAGCACGAACTGGCTCGTCGACATCAAAGGCCGACGCTGGGCGGCACGCAAGAATCAGCGCAAGCCGACGTGGGAAAACTGGGTCACACAGGCCGACCTCGACGGGCTCGAACAGTGGGAGCGTGTTTTCGGCGTTGGCTTCCGCGCCCTGTTCGTTTTTGCTTATTGGTTGCACGCGGAGGCGCAGCCGCCGGCGGAGATCGCCCACGCGTACCGCGACGCGCGCTACGTCTTTGCCGGGGTACCGCTGAGAGAGTACAAGTTGCACGCCCGCGTCCGCAGCCCCAAGTGGGGCACGGTGAGCGTGCCGACCGCCGAGTTCGCGCGCCACGCGCGCCCGTTGGTAGATTGGCTCTGAGGGCTTAGAGTATGTCGCCGTGAGGCGCGGGCCGGTTGGCCTGGGAACAACATGGGACGGCGCGCCGCGCGCTAGAAAGGAACAGGAACATGATCGCTAGCATGCTTCTTTCGGTCGCAATGTGTGTGATGACCCTGCCAACGGCCTTGCCGACCGTGGAGGTCACGGCGGACGATACCGTGATCTCGCAGTCCTGCCGCGTGGTGATTCCGCCGGGGACCGTGATCGAAGACGCCAATGGCGACGGCGTCATCCAGATCGCCGCTTCGAATATCGAGATCGAATTTGCCGAGGGCTCGGTGCTGCGCGGCTCGCCGCCAGATACGCGACCGGACGAGTATCGCGGCTACGGGATTCGGCTGAACGGTCGCCAAAACGTCTCGATCTGCGATGCGCGGATCAGCGGCTACTGGTGCGGCCTGTGGGCCACCGGCGCCGACGGGCTGACGCTCGACAGGATCGACGCGTCGGACAACCGCCGGGCGTATCTCAAATCCACGCCCGTGGCTGAAGACGGCAGCGACTGGCTCTTTCCGCACCACAACGACAATAACGAGTGGCTGCACAATTACGCGGCGGCGATATACGTCGAGGATTCCAGCGAGCTGACGGTTCGCGGCTGCCGCGTGTGGCACGGCCAGAACGGGCTGTGCCTCGACCGGGTGGCCGACTCGAGAATCTACGACAACGACTTCTCGTTCAACTCCGGGTGGGGCATCGCGCTGTGGCGCTGTAATCGCAACGTCATCAGCCGCAACGCGATCGACTTCTGCGTCCGCGGTTACAGCCACGGGGTCTACAACCGCGGGCAGGATTCGGCCGGCATCCTGATGTTCGAGCAGAACCACGACAACGTCATCGCGGAGAATTCGGCCACGCACGGCGGCGACTGCTTTTTCGGTTTTGCCGGCCGCGAGGCGCTCGGGGAGGTCGGCCAGCACCCGCTGAAGTGGTACAAGCGGCGCGGCAACCACAACAACCTGCTGATCAACAACGACTTTTCGTACGCCCCCGCGCACGGGATCGAGATGACCTTCTCGTTCGGGAACCAATTCATCGGCAACCGCCTGGTCGGCAACGCAATCTGCGGCGTGTGGGGCGGCTATTCGCAGCACACGCTGATCGCGGGCAACCATTTCGAAGGCAACGGCGAAATGGGCTATGGCCTGGAGCGCGGCGGCGTCAACATTGAGCACGGCAAGGAAAACCGCATCGTCCGCAACAAGTTCCGCAACAACAAGTGCGGCGTGCACCTGTGGTGGGATCCCGATGAAGGCTTTGCCGCAAGGCCGTGGGCCAGGGCGAACGGGGTGGAATCCACCAAGACTGTAATTGCCGGGAACGAATTCGTCGGCGACGACCTCGTTTTCCATTTCCGACTGGTGCGGGACAAGAATGACCCAACTCGGGGCAAGAATGACGTGACCATCGGCCACAACGAGATTCGCGGCGCGGGAAACGAGCTCAAGGCCGATGCCGAGAGCGAGGTGAACCGCAAGCCGAACCTGCGGGCCGAGCCGCTGGACGTGCCGGACTACCCGGTTTACGGACAGACGCGGCCGATCGGCGCCCGCCAACATCTGCGCGGCCGACAGAACATCGTCATGACCGAGTGGGGCCCGTGGGATCACGAGTCACCGCTGGTCCGCTTGGTAGAAGCCACTGGCCGGTCTGTGACGTATGACCTGCACAAGATGCCCGGCGAGCCTAAGGTTGTCGTCGAGGGTAAGCACGTTCGGGGCATGCCGGCCGTGTCGGAGAAGAAGGATGTCGCATCCCGCTACACCGTCGAGTCGACCGCGCGCGGCGTACACCCGTATGTAATGCGTGTTTCTGCCGGTGATTTCGAAACGGAGATCAAGGGCACGCTCATCAACGCGACGTGGGATGCCACGTTTTTCAAGTGGTCCACCGACGTCGATCCGCGCGAAGACCTCGAGCGTTGGCGCGGGCTCGCCGGCGGCGATAAGGCCATCTTGGTCAAAGCAAGGCAACTGGCGTTCAAGTACGGCGTTGGCGGCCCGAGTGAGCAGAATCTTTCCAGCGAGCTCAAAGCAGCCAAGCTGGGCGGCGATTACTTCGGCATGATCGCTACCACGCGGCTGTGGATGCCGGCCGGCAAGTGGGAATTCATGACCATCAGCGACGACGGCGTGCGCGTGACGGTGGACGGCAAACCGGTCATCGACAACTGGACCTGGCATCCCCCGAGGCGCGACACCGGAACGCTGGAGTTGGCGGCGGACAAGACGGTCGAAATCGTCGTCGAACACTTCGAGATCGACGGCTGGGCGACGCTGGAGCTCCAGATTTCGCGGGTCGAGTGACGAGCGGCAGGTTCAAAACCGTGTGGCACCGGCCTCCCGCCGGTGAAGACGCAGGTGAGACGCTTGTGCCGTAGATTATGCTACGGTTCTTAACCCGGAGGTTTGCCGATGCCACGGGTAACGTGGCCAATGGGGGTTACGCACCGCAGATCGTAACAGGGATCGGGCCGCAGAAGGGCAAGCGCATCTGCGGGTCGCGCGGAGCCGCCGCCACAAATGCGTCCAGGTCCTTGAAGTCCCAAGATTCACGGGGCACCAACTGCCCCGACCGCCGCCGCACCGGGCAGTTGTAATGATCCACGAGCACCCGGGCGGCGAAGCGGTCGCACATGGCTTCCTTGCGGCGGGGCGAGCGGCCGGCCTTCTTCACCAGATAGTGGAACAGCTCGTGAAGGTATACGAAGAGGGCGAGCTGGTGGGCGTCGGCGACGGTGAGGCGATACAGCTCGCGGCGCCACCCGGTTCGCGTCGCGCGGGCCTTCGCGATGCTGGTCCGCAAGTTGTAGGGATAGCGATTGTGGCGGCCGAGGTTGACGTGGATGCGGGCTTCGCGGTAGTAGCAGGTGCCGGAGAAATCGGCACCGCGGCTATAGCGGACGCGGACGGTGAGTCGCTGGTGGCGGTAGGGGGCGCTGTGCCGCAGGAGCATCGCGCAGAGGCGCGTGTCGTCCAGGTCCGTGGAGTTGCGAAAGTCCATCCGTGGCACGCCTCTGTGTCGGCCGGTGCTTCCTCGCTCGCGAGGCGAGTATTGCGGGGGCGCGAGCGCATTTCAAGGTGCTGAGGTCGGGAGCAATGGCACAGAGGGGGCATGCCATGCCCCAGGGCGGCTCGTACGGCCGATAACCACGTCGTGATCTGCGGTCGGAGCGCCGGCGGCGAGCGCGCCCGAAAGTGGCAGAACCGCGTGCCGAGCGCGGCAATGTCGTTACAATGCCCGAGAGCGGGGCAAGAAACGGCGAGGTTGCGGCGAAACGGGATCAGGCGCGGACGCGCCTGGTTTTGGCGGCCGCTTCCTTTGGGAGTCATCACTGTGCCGGTTTGGAAGACTTGCGCCGGGCTGGTCTGGTTGCTGGGGGTATGTGCGTTCGGCGTGTCGAGAGCTGCGGCACAGCACGAGCCGCCTCAGCAACGCGCGGCCCAACCAGCCATGATGTCGTCGGAAAGCCGATCCGAGGTGGGAACAGCGGGCGACCGCGACGCGCGGCAACCCACTTCCGGGCCCACGGCGGACAAGGTCATTCTACGCGGGGCGCCCAAGGACCCAACGACATGCTACTTTTTTGACAATTTCTCGGGCGCGTCGCTGGAGCGGCGAAACTGGGAGACCGCCGCGGGCGCGGCGCTGACTCGCGAGCTGCTTGACCGGGGACAATCGGTGGCGGCCGTCCGGCTGGGCGTGGACGAAGGCGGGGCGGCCCGCCAACCGGAGCTGCGCAGTGCGGCGGTCGAGCTGGCGGGCGTCCCGGGGGCGGAGCTGTCCTACACAGTGCAACACCATGGCGTGGAAGCCGGCGAGCGGCTCGCGATCGAGTATCTGTCCGCAGACGGACGGTGGCATACCATCGAGCGCGTGGTCGCTGCCAGGCATGATTCCGTCGGGTTTTCGCGGCACCTGCGCGTGCTGCCGGAGGATGCGCTGCACGCCGCGTTTCGGGTTCGTTTCCGGCCCGACGTGGACGACGGCAACGACGCCTGGTACCTCGGCGAAGTGGCGGTGGTGGGGTACGAACCGTTGCACACGCTCGGGGTACGGGTGCGTCCGGCGCGACAGGCCCGCGTCGAGGTGGTGCCGGTGGCAGCTTTGGAGCGCTTGGACGGCACGGCCCCGTTCACACGTTTGTTCGCGGTCGGCACGCAGGTGTACTTGGTGGCGCCGCCTGCGGTTGACGGCTGGGTTTTCAGCCACTGGGCGGTAGACGGTGCGCTTCAGGTGGATCGGCAACGGATGCTCGTGCTGGAAATCAGCGGGGAGACCCAGGCGGTGGCGCACTATCAACCCTGGGTCCCAGGGCGCAGCGAGGCGTCGGTGGCGATCGTCTCGCTGCCGGAGCCGGGGGTACCGATCAGGCTGGGGCCGGAACCGGAACGTCTTTACACTGACGTGGCGGCGGAGATCGAGTTCAGTTGTCTGACAGGTGAATGGCTCGCGCTGCTCGCGCCGCCGCGGACGGAGCGCTTGGTCTTCGCAGGCTGGGTGGTCAACGGCCAGGCGCTGCAAAGCGGCGAGAACCTGCTCGAGTATCGGGTGACGGGCGACGACGTCTTGCTGGCCGAGTACGTGCTGCTGGGCGACATGAACGGCGACGGCGCGCTCGACAAGTTCGACGTGGACGAGTTTCTGGTGGCGTTGATCAATCCCGAGGTGTATGCGGAGCGGCATCCGGACCTCAACCGCGTGCGGCGGGGCGACATCAACGGGGACGGGTCATTCGACCGGCGCGACGTGGAAGATTTTGTCGATCTTCTGCTGAGCGACTAGCCGCGCGGCGGATGGTGGTGAGCAAGCGGGCGGCGGCCGGCCCGGAATTGCGTGATGGGAGTCGAACGCGAACGCTTCTCCCCGAGCGAGCTGGCGGTGGTGTTGAGCCACTACGACCTGGGGGTGATTGAGAGCGCCAAGGAGTTTGCACGGGGCTCGCGTCGCTCGCCGAAGCTCCTGCTGCGCACGGCGCAGGGGCGCTATTTGCTCAAGCGTCGGGCCCACGGCCGCGCCAGGCCTGCCCGGGTAACATTTGCGCACACGCTCTTGTGGCATCTGCGCCAGAAGGGCTTCCCGGTTCCGGAATTGTTGAGCACGCGCGACGGGCGGGAGTCGACGTTGACCCACGGGGGACGGGTCTACGAACTGTTCGAATACGTTCCCGGGGAGCGCTACGACGGCTCGCTCGAGCAGACGGCGCATGCGGGGAAGACGCTGGCGCGTTTTCACCGCGGGGTGGCGGACTTTCAGACGGCCTGGCAGCCGCCGCCGGGAGGCTACCATGACTCCGCTGCCGTGCGCGCCGGGTTGAATTCGATTCCGACCACCATCGCCAGCCACGATTCGGTCATCGGTCAGGAAGCCGAGTTGCTGTCGCTGACGCAGGAGTTGTACGAGCGCTACGACGAGGCGGCCGAGGCGGTGAATCGGCTGGGCTATACCCGGTGGCCGCGGTGGATCATCCACGGCGACTGGCATCCCGGCAACATGCGGTTCCGCAGGAACAAGGTGGCCGTCGTGCTGGATTTCGACGCGACCCGGCGAAGTCCGACCGCTACCGATGTTGCCAACGGGATGTTGCAGTTTTCGATCCTGATGGGCGGGGACGATCCCGGGCAGTGGCCCGAGTTTTTCGACCAGGCCCGCATGCGGCGTTTCTTGATGGGGTATGCCTCGCGGGTCAAGCTGGACCGGGACCAGCGGCGGGCCATCCCGCACCTGATGATCGAATCATTGATCGCCGAGTGCGTTGTCCCGGTGGCGGCGACGGGCTCGCTTGGGCAGATCCCCGGCTTCGGGATCTTGCAGATGGTTCGACGGAAGGTGCACTGGCTCTTGCGCAATTTTGAGCGGTTGACGCAGTGGATCGCGGAGTGAGAAATCGGGTCGCGGTCGAATTATGGGGCGGCGCAGGCCGGTCGTTCGACTACAATAAGTGGCTGGAGTGTGGGGGGAACGCCAGCAGGGTGCTCCGGGATCGCCCGATGGAGTTGGGTGGAAGGTGTCGGGGCGCGCCACCCGACGCTTCCAAGGTGGACTGACATGCAAAGTTCGACTGAACCGATTTCCCCAGCGGCCCTCCCAGCGTCCTACGCCCGTCGGAGACCCGTCGCTCAGCGGACGATGCGGCGCCGGTGGTTCGTCGTCGGCCTGGTGGTCTTGCTCGGTGTCTTCACTTTGGGCGTGCGGTCGACCGCCATCGGCTGGTTCGACCGTTTGATGGGACGCGTGGACGCTAGCGGGGCATTCCACGAAGCTGAGCCGGTTACGCTGAGCATCACGCTGACCGAAGACGGCGAGTTGAAGCCGCGCGAGTCGATCAACATCAAATGCGAGGTTGAGGGGCAGAGCACGATTCTGTACGTGGTGGAGGAAAGCACACGCGTGCAGAAAGGCGATCTGCTGGTCGAGCTCGCCTCGGATACACTTGAGGATCGGCTGAGATCAAAGCAGATGGAACTGCGGAGGATCCAGGCGGATTACGAGGCGGCGGTGGCAGAACTTGCGATCCAGAAAAACCAGAACGCCAGCAACATCAAGAAGGCCCAGATCGATCTGGAGGTGGCTGAGCTCGATCTCCAGAAATACCTCGAGGGGGATTTCAAGGGGCAGCTCAAGGAGATCGACCTCCAGATTCAGAAGAGCGAGATGGATATTGACCGCCGGGAGCGTGAGCTCGAGGAGAACCGGGAGCTGGAGGCGAGGGGTTGGGTGAGGTCGGATGAGATCGAGCAGTGGGAATTCGCGCTGGAGGTCGCGAAGATGCAGCTCGAGCGGCATCTGCTGTCAAAGGAGATCCTGCTCAAATACGAGAAACCGAAGGTTGAGAAGCAGCGACGCTCCACCGTGGATCGCGCCCGCGAAGAGCTGGGGCGGGAGAAAAAGCGGGCGCTCTCGCGCGAGAAAAAGTCACAGGCCCGGGTCGATCAGTACAAGGACCAGTTGGACAACAGTAAGAACGACTGCGAGCGGATCGCGGCGCAAGTCGAAAAGTGCAAGATGTACGCGCCTGCGGAGGGCGTCGTGCAGTATCCGAGTTACGGCGGTTGGCGCTGGGGCAGTGAGCGGATCGCGGCCGGCGAGCGGGTCCACGAGGGGCAAACGCTGGTGGTGCTGCCCGACACCAGTCAGATGCTCGTCACGACGCGTATTCACGAAGCCGATCGGCACCTCGTCAAGGAAGGCTTGCCCTGTGTGGTGACGATACCGGCGGTGCCGGGCGAGACTTTTACGGGCAAGATCGCCAAGATCGACAGATACGCCGATTCCGAAAACCGTTGGCTGAATCCGGATCTGAAAGAGCACGGGGCCGAGATCCTGCTGGACGAGACGGACGCCCCGCTATCGCCCGGCGACAGCGCCGAGGTCAAAATCCTGATCGACACGATCGAAAACGTCCTGGCGGTCCCGGTGCAATGCGTGTTCAGCCGCGGCGCGCGGAGCTTTGTGTTTGTGCAGGACGGCGGCGCGCGTGAGCCGGTCGAGGTGACGCTCGGACGTTCGAACACCCGCATGATCGAGATCGTGGACGGGTTGAAGAGCGGCGACCGCGTGCTGATGCACGCGGATGAGCCGCTGCTCGCCAAGCTGCCGCCCGTGGAGGCGGCTGACGCGGCCGCGGAACGCGCGGCGCTGGCGAAACCGTTGCCGACCGGCAAGCCCGGCGCGGCGGAGCACTCGAAGAAGAAGCCGGTCATCAAGAAAACAATGACGCCGCGGCGGGCTGCGGCAGGCAGGCGCGCGTCCGCCGGCGGGTCCGGGGATTGAGGCGCGATCGCGCGGGCCTGGACCGTGCATTCCTCGGCGACCGCGGTTATCCTATCTCGTGTCTAATATAAGACCACACGTCTAACACAGACGACGATGGCGACAGGGGCAAGCCATGGTAGTCGTACGCTGCCCGGGGTGTGCGACCCGTTACCGGGTTCCCGAGAAACTGGTTAACCAGAAGGTCAAGTGCAAGAAGTGCGGACAGCCGTTTCGGATTGCTGCGCCGCCACCGGAGCAGGACGACGACCTGCTCGGCGCTCTTGCCAAGGGTGAGGCAGTTGCGCCGAGCGTGGCTCCCCCGACGACGCCGCCCGCGGCCTCCACCTCTGCGCCGACTGCTGCTTCACAAACGGGATGGGCGTCCGCCGGGTTGCCGGACGCTGAAGCGCCCGCCGCAGAGGGGTTCGCAAGCTATCTGCGCGATGTCGGCAAATCGCTGCTGTTCTTCACGCGGGGCGGCGACCTGGTCACGTTCGTGATCGTGGTGATCATCGTCTGCCTGCAGATTCCGCTCGCGGTGGTGCCCCTTGTCGGAATCCTCCTGGTCCTCATCGTGTTGGGCTGGTACATGGCGTTTCAGTTGAACACGGTGCTCGGGGCCGCCGGCGGCGAGCAAAACCTGCCCGAGCTGTCCCTGGAAGACTGGGTGGAGGGGATTATCTTTCCCTTGCTGAAGTGGCTCATGAGTTGGCTGATGGCGCTGGTGCCGTTCGCGATCGGCTTGGCTTACCTGGTGCTCCTTGATCAGATGGACGTCTGGAGCGCGCTAAGGCATTTCGGCACCGCGCTCCGTGGCGATTACTTCTCCGCCTTCGACCCGTACAGTGGAGGTAGCCCGCTGCTCGGCACGATTCTCCTGATCGCAATGGCGGTTTGGCCGATGATGCTGCTGGTGGTGGCGGTCGGCGGCGTTCCCAGTCTCGTACGCTTCGATTTGATGGCGCTGACCATTATCAAGACCTTGCCCGCGTACATCCTGGTCGTACTTCTGGCCTACGTCGGCGTCGTCGGCCCGGCGCTGCTGTTGGCGTGGAGGTTGTCCAGCGCAAGCGTGGGCGAAGCGCTGAGCATAGCGGTACTCGGTCCCGGCCTTTTCTTCATCGTCCTTCAGGTTTACGCCAACATCTTCGCCATGCGCGTGATCGGACTGTACTATCACCACTTCAAACAGCGGTTCGCCTGGTCATGGGGGTAGCCGCCTGACGGTTGGCGGCCCGGACGGAATTCTCGCAGGTGCGGAGCATTTATAAGTGGAAGTTGCCTCGTAGGCGCCCGTATCATCGTAATGGAGGGCCGGCAGCGAGGGGTATGTGCCGGGTAGGGAATGTCGGCCGCGCTTCAGCAGGTTTTATCAGCAGCTTGGGATTGATCCGGTCGAAACGCGGGCCAGTAGGATGCCGGAGGGAATTAGGGAGCAATAAGGCATGAATGCGAAGTTCGCCAGTCTTGTCATTGTCTCGGTGCTGTCGTGGGCGACGGTGGGAGGGTGCCCGGCGCCGGTGGACGTTACCGACGGCGTGACCACGCCGGAGAACAACGGGTCAGAGGATTCCGGGAGCAGCACTCCGTCGTCTAACGGCACAAACTCTGATAGCGGCACGACGGATGGATCGGCCGGGCCGGGAACTGCCGACTCGGCGAGCGACACCTCCGGTGACGGTATGGGTGGCGACGCCGATGGCGGGTCGGCGCCGGGCGACGATGGTTCGGGCGCCGACGACGATGCCGACGCCGGGGACTCGACAGACGGAGACGATTCAGACGACGAGGACACGTCGCCCGTCTTTCAGGGCACCTACAGCGGTCAGATCCAACGCGTGAAGCGTGAGTCGCTCGGCGGACCGTTGGGCAGCGAGCAACAATGGACCACGACTTTCTCGATCACATTTGATTCCCATGGGATGCCGACGGCGTTCCTCGTACCGGGCTATGGGCAGACCGAGGGCGGCATTGATTTCATGCCGGAGGTGAACCGAGTCGGTCAAACGGTGACGCTGACCGAATCTTCCGGCAGCTACAGCGCGACGCTGACCGTCACGGTTGCCGTGGCCACGTACGAGGAGACGTCCGCGCGCGTCGTGTTGAGCCTCGAGC
>JBHHZX010000022.1:0-20358 GCA_046758265.1 Phycisphaerae bacterium | reverse complement strand
CGGGCACGGAGACCCGACGCTACAACCCGCAATTAAGAGCGTGACGGACCACTAGGCTAGTAGAGTAGTAGGGTGGTACGGGCGTCCCGATAGGGTGATACGGGCGTCTCGCCCCCCGTCCATCCCGCCCACTCAGGGTGGTAGGGTGGTACCGGCGTCCCGGCCGTCCATCCCGCTCACCAGCTTCGCGTCACCCGCGCTGGCGGCTCGGAGCATCTGTGTGACCAATCCCACCGGCTGCTCTGCCATCCAAAAAATCCCCGACCTTTTTGATGGGTAATCGAGCCCATTTTCGAACTGTTCTCTGGCGGGCGGAAGGGTTTGCTGGGCCCGACCGGCGTTCGAGATCAGTTACCGCCCATTGTGCCGAGATTCAGAAACACGTTTTTCGCGCCCGATTGTGGGTGTTTCGGCTCCAAGGCAACGGGGCCTGTGGTCCGGATAACGATGAGGGCTGAAGAAAAAGGAGAGAGCCATGAAACAGATGAGGTATGTAGCTTGCGTCCTGGCAGTGACCGTGCTCGTGGGACACGGCGCGGTCTATGCCCAAACACCCCTGGGCACTGCGTTCACCTATCAAGGTCAGCTCAAGGAAGCCGGCAGCCCCGCCGACGGCGACCACGATTTTGTGTTCAGCATCTTCGACGCGGAGATCGGCGGAACACAGATCGGCAGCGACTTCCCGGTCGACGACTGGCCCGTCAGTGACGGTCTGTTCACGGTCGAGCTGGACTTCGGCGCCGGCGTCTTCACCGGCGACGATCGCTGGCTGGAAGTGGCGGTCCGACCCGGCGCCAGCGGCGACCCCCACACCGTGCTGTCACCGCGTCAACCGCTGACGGCAACACCGTATGCGCTGTACGCGCTCAGCGGCCCCGGTGGCGGCGGCTACTGGAGCGCGAGCGGCGACGACATCTACAACAACAACGCCGGAAACGTGGGGATCGGGACAACGAGCCCCATCTCCATGCTGGAGGTGCAGTCAACCGCAGATGCGCACGGCATTCGGTCAGAGGTCCCATGGATCGGCGTCTGGGCCCACCGCACCAGCACTACCGGCACTTGGCCCGCCATCCACGGCGAGTGTGATTCGGAGGGGTCGAGCGGGAGCGCCATCCGTGGCATCATGACCAGCACCTCTCCCGGCGGGTACTCATCCGGTGTGCGGGGTATCAGTAACGGTACGGGAGGTAACGGCATCGGCGTCTGGGGCTCCCAGGACGGCAGCGGCTACGGCGTCTATGGCACCACTCCCAGCGGTCGGGCCGTCTATGGCTCCTCCACCAGCGGCACCGGCGTCTATGGCAGCTCGACCAATGGTGTGGGCGTCTACGGCACCAGCAGTACCCAGGACGCCGTCGTCGGATGGAACACAGGCGGCGGGTCCCGGTCCGGTGTCTACGGCGTGTGTGGCCTCAACGTCGATAACTACGGCGTGTTCGGTCGCAATGACAGAACATTTCATCAGAACTACGGGTTTGTCGGCGGCCCCAGCCACGGCGCCTATGGCGTTTCGGATGACACGCTTAACGAGGAATGGACTCTCGGGTACCTCGGCGGCACGTACAGCGTCTATGGTGGCAGATGGAACGGCAACGCGGGAACGGCCGGCTACTTCGCCGGCAGGGTGACCGTGACCGGCATATTGTCCAAGGGTGGCGGCTCGTTCAAGATCGACCATCCGCTGGATCCCGAGAACAAGTATCTCTACCACTCGTTCGTCGAGTCACCCGACATGATGAACATCTACAACGGGAATGTGACGACCGACGAGAATGGGTGCGCAGAGGTGACGCTGCCGGAATGGTTCGGTACGCTCAACCGCGACTTCCGCTATCAGCTCACCGTCATCGGGCAGTTCGCCCAGGCCATCGTCGGCGAGGAAATCCGCGACAACCGCTTCGTGATCCGGACCGACAAGCCAAATGTCAAAGTGTCGTGGCAAGTGACCGGCATTCGCCAGGATCCGTTCGCCAACAAGTACCGGATTCCGGTCGAGGAGGACAAGCCGGAGGGCGAGCGCGGCATGTACCTGCATCCGCAGGCATACGGGCAGCCGTTGGGGCTGCAAATCGGCCGGATCGAGCCGTTGAAAGAGTCGCAGACGCCGAGCCTGCCACTCCCGCCGCCGGCGTCCGACGTGGAGGACTGAAGAATCGAGAAACCAGTTCCGGGGGCGGACCGCCGGCCCGCCCCCCGGATATTCCGACCGGCCGTATGATGAAATCTATGCAAGCAAACGAGATAAGAATGCTCCCGCGGGTCGTTCCGCTAATTGCTTTCCTGATTCCCCTGGCGGCATCCGCATGGGCGCAATACGAACTGAACCGGTTGACCATCGACGGCGGCGGCGAGGGCACTTTTCGATCGCACACGCCCTGAAATGGGAGAGGAAAACATGAGCACACGAAAACTTTGGATTTCGGCAGTTGTTGTGACGTTGCTGGCGGCTCCGGCTGTTTTGCATGCCCAGGTGCCGCTGGGCACGGAGTTCACGTACCAGGGGCAGCTCAACGAAGCTGGCGTGCCGATCGACGGCCTGACCGACTTCGAGTTCAGGCTCTGGGACGCGGAGAGCGGGGGCAATCAGATCGGCTGGCCGGCAACGGTCAGGGAAGTTAACGTCGTCAACGGCCTGTTCACGGTGCAGCTCGACTTCGGCAGCAGCGCATTCGAAGGTGATGCCTGCTGGCTCGAGATCACGGTGACCTACCCGTCGGGCAGCGGCGTGCCCACCACGCTCAGCCCGCGGCAGCCGTTGACGGCGGCACCGTACGCACTCTACGCGCTCTCCAGCCCCGGCGACTGGCAGACCGCCGAAGGCGGCATCTCCTTCATGGACGGTGCCGTCGGGATCGGTACGGACATGCCGGAGCTTGATCTCCATGTATTCAACGACCTCAGCGGTCTGCGCGCTCCCGGCGGCGCGTCGCTCGGTTCCTCGGTCCTCGACCCGCTGGGGAATTTTAAGTTCTTCTACATGTTCTCCACCGACAACGGCCACCACCTGGTATGGGACGACACCTCGGTGCTCACGTTCTACAAGCAGGATACGCTCTACAGCTTCCTTCAGACGGAGATCCTGCGAGTCGAGATGGGACCGACCAACAAGATCGGCATCGGCACACAGGCGCCGGATGCCAAGCTGCACGTCGTCCACGGGTGGACGAGCTTTCCCGCGCTCCAGGTCGAGGGCGGCGGCGATGCCTCGCTCACGAATCCCGGCCCGCTGGTCGTCGGCTCGCCGGCCGGCGCAAACATCGGGATTGACACCAACGAGATCATGGCGCGCGACGACGGCGCGACCTCCACGTTGTACCTCAATCACAACGGCGGCGACGTCGCGATCTCCGCGGCGGGCGACGGCCGGGTCGGCATCGGCACGAGCACGCCCTCGGCGCGCCTGCACGTGAGCGCCAGTCAATCCGACCTGGGGATCTACGCGACTTCGAGCGGGACGGGGGTGACCGCGTGGTTCAACAGGAACAATCCCTCCGGCGCTCAGGCCCTCTTCGTAAGCAGCAACTCGAATGTGGCTGCGGCAACGACGATCACCAACACCGGCACGGGGCTCGGGCTACATGTCGTAGGCACCGCCAGGGTCGCCGTGCTGGAAATCGAAGGCGCCGACCTGGCCGAGAAGTTTCCCGCCAGCGAAGAAGTCAGGCCGGCCATGGTGGTGGCCATCGACCCGAGGCATCCGGGCAAGCTTTGCCTGGCCCGCGGGGCCTACAACCGCCGCGTGGCCGGCGTCGTGAGCGGCGCGAATGACCTACCGGCCGGCGCGGTGCTGGGC
Source organism: Phycisphaerae bacterium (assembly GCA_046758265.1). GTDB lineage: Bacteria > Planctomycetota > Phycisphaerae > UBA1845 > Fen-1342 > JALSRY01. The sequence continues at coordinate 16,562 of JBHHZX010000022.1, read as the reverse complement.
CACCTGCCGGGCAACGATAACGCACCGGCCATCGCCCTGAGCGGACGCGTGTGGGTCTACTGCGACGTGACCGAGCGGCCGATCGAACCGGGCGACCTGCTGACGACTTCGAATGTGCCGGGGCACGCGATGAAGGTCACCGACTACACAAAGGCCCAGGGTGCCATCATCGGCAAGGCGATGACCCGGCTCGAAAAGGGTGAGACGGGGCTGGTCCTGGTCCTGGTTAGCCTGCAGTAGCGAGGAGGGTGAACGCCATGAACATGCGAAACCTCCTAGCTCTGGTGATTGCCGCCGGCGGCATACTGACCGCGCAAGCGCAAGAGTCGATGATCGGAATCGCTGACCATCGGCCCACTGCCCTCCGCGGGGTTCGGGATTGGCGCGCCGCCACCCTACTATCTCCGGACACGGTTCCGGCCTTCGTCTGGTTGCCGGACACGGAGCCGCCGGTCGAGCCGCCGGCAGCGCAGCCCGGCGAGTCCCGGCCGTTCAGCCAGGAGATTGGATACACCCGGCCGTTCGCGGCTCAGATGCTGCCTGAGTGGCCGTGGCGAGAACACATTGACGGCGGGTATGTTGCCAGAGTCGAGCTGTTTTCAAAGGATGCAGTGGGCCTGCGTCTGCGCTTCAGCGGCTTGCACATCATCCGCGCTCTGGAGTTACGCGTCTACGATCCGGGTGGCACCGACGTGTTCGGGCCGTTTATCTCGCCGGCGCGGCTGCCCGACAAGACCTGGTGGACGCCGACGGTCTTCGGCGAGATGATCGGCGTTGAGCTGTATGCTCCTCCGGGCTCCAACATCTCCGTCGGCGCACCGCAGATCATCGAGGTTGCGTATCTCAACTGCGAATGTGCGTTCGCGCCGGGTAGCCCGCTTGGTTGCCACAACGACGTGTCGTGCCACTCGAGCTGGAAGAATGCCGACGGTCGAGCCGTGGCACGTATCACGTTCGTCTCGGGTGGGGGCTGCGGCGCCTGCACGGGGGCGCTGCTCAATCGCCAGCCCGGCGACCTGTCTCCGCTGTTCATGACCGCCAACCACTGCATCTCCACCTCAGCGGAGGCGGACAGTCTGGAAGTTTTCTGGTTTTATGAGACGCCGACGTGCGACGGCACGCCGCCCGACCCCAACAGCGTTCCGCGCACCTTCGGCTCGTACGTGCTGAAGCGCAAAGCCTCTGCGGACTGGACCCTTTTGGGCCTGTACGATCCGCCAGCAGGCGACTTCTATCTGGGATGGGATGCCAGCGACTGGGATGACTGGTTCGCTACGGGGATTCATCATCCGCGGGCTTCGTTCAAGCGGATCAGCTTCGGCGACGAGGAGGGCCCGACCACCAGGACCTTCTGCGATCAGAACGGACAGAACTGCTTCGACGCGGACGTGTGGGAGGTTCTTCTCACCGACGGCACCACCGAACCGGGCTCCTCAGGCTCGCCGATTTTCCAAACGCACCAAGGACGGCAAGTGATGGGAACGCTGAGCGGCGGAGAAAGCGGGTGCCCGGAACTCTCGAAGTACTACGGCCGCCTCGACCTGGCGTACGCAAACCTGCGCTACTATTTGGGCAGCAGCTACATCGCCAGCCCGGTGTTCGTCAGTGGCGACGTCGGCGGCGACCCCGGTAACGATGGCGAGGCCGAACGCGGGACCTCCGAGTTGCCGTTCAACAGCGTGGGCGAGGCGACGTACGCCGTCATTGCCGGCGATGAGGTTCGAATCAAGCCCGGTAACTACAACGAGCAGCTCACAATCTGGCGGCCGATGACCCTGAAACGCTGGAACGTTGCCAGCGGCGTCGTGCGGATCGGTGCGCCCTGATATGGCCGGACGAAGTTTGATGCAAAGGAGGAAGACATGACGAAGGCACGCGCAACGCTGCTACAACTGGCGGCTTGGGCATTGCCAGCTTTGAGCGTGACGGCCGCGACGGCGCAAACGGCGCACAAATCAGCATCAAGGCGGGTAGCTATCCAGAAACACTGACGTCTTCAAAGAGGCTGCGGATCTTCCCAAACGGAGGACTCGTCACGATCGGACAATGACTGCAACGGAACTCTCCAGGCTTGCGACGCAAGCAGGGGAACATTCAAACGGGAGACAACAATGCGCACTCGAGGAAGGATCGCACAATTGGCGATCATTGTGACGCTGGGAACGGCGCCGGCTCTGGGACAAGACTTTGACTTAAGCTGGTACACCGTTGACGGCGGCGGCGAGATGTTCACCACCGGCGGCGACTTCGAGCTCTCCGGCACCATCGGCCAGCCCGATGCGAACGTCGTCGTCATGACCGGCGGCGATTTCGAACTGACCGGCGGCTTCTGGCCCGGCGTCGCGGAGTTCTGCTTCGGCGACTTCGACAGCGACGGCCAGGTCGGCCTGTCCGATCTGGCACAACTGCTGTCCAACTACGGCACGACCAGCGGCATGACCTACGAAGACGGCGACCTGGACGGCGACGGCGACGTCGACCTGGCCGACTTGGCCGCGCTACTGGCCGTCTACGGCAGCACGTGCGAATAGCACTGCTCGCGAAGCCAGCCCGATTCTGGTTTCCGATGCCGCTGATAAACCCGAAGCGGAGGCTTGGCATCCGCGCCTTTGCTTACGGCAGGCACTTGTTACACGGAGCGAGGCCCTGGTTGAAGGCCTCCCGCTTGCTCTTGAGCTCGACGCGGCGCTCCGGCTTGATTCGGGGCACCACCTCGCACGCGGGACGGTGAAACTCGCCGTATTTCGGGTCGGCCGGGTAGCGGTGTTCGTCGGACTTCGACATGCGACTCCAGATCCCGCGTTTGCTTCGCCGCGCCTTGGCCTGGGCCGCGAGCAAGGCATCGGCGTAGCGTAGGGTATCGGGCGTCAGACGAACAAACGCCAAACCCTCTCGAACCATTGTCTCGTTGACAAACAGGCCGTCCACGAAGGCGTAGGCGAACAGGCGCCCCTTTCGATTGCGGAACACGTGCTCCTCAAACCGCAGTCTGAGCTTCTTGCCCTCGACGAGCTCCGCGTTGCGGAGCTTGGCCTCCTCGTAGAACGGTTCATTCTCGTACGGTGCCCGGATCCCGGCGTAGACCAGCCTGTCATTCCTGTTGAGTTTGACGTAGTGGCCGTTGATGACGTGCTTGGCCTTGACGCTTGGCCGTTTTTCGGTGGGTTTCCGCTCGCCGCCAACGAGTCTGCCCACCAGCACTGTGCCGGAGGCCAGCAGTGCGACCCCCAACACACAGCCGCCGATGAACAACTGCTTCCGGCTGATGGTCATCGTCGTCCCCTACTGCCCTGCCTGGTCCAGCCAGGTCCAGATCTCTTCCATGATCGGATTGTCGAGCGGGTCAAACGGTCTTGCGAGCTCGTTGTTCGTCAGGATGCCCGGGTCGTCGACCCACTCGGCATGGCCATCGGTATACACCACGTTGACACCGGTCTTGTGCCCGCTGAGGATCACGTTGGGCAGGTGCAGCACGTCCCCGGCGAAGGCGATCAGTTCCGGGATCTGCGAGAGGCTCTTGCCACTGAGTCCGAAGCGCCGCCCGTATCCGGCCCTCGTCTTGTGGCCTTCCTGCACGGGCCAGGGATTCACGTCAGTCGCCAGTGAGTGGTATGGATCTTCCTGCACCGGGCAGTACAACTGTTCGACATACTGGATGATCCCGTGCGGACGGGCCAGCGGCCCGAAGTTGAAATCGAAGTCCTCATCGTCATCGTAAATCAGGTAGTTGTACTGCCAGGCCCCCTCGTCTTCCTCGTTGTTCAAAGGTGGGAACCGGCCCTCCTCGCCGATGTAGACGGATGTCGCGACGAAGATCGCCCGCAGCCGGCTGGCGCACTGCGTTTTGCGGGCTGCCTCGCGCGCCCTGCTCAGTGAGGGAAGCAGGATCGACATCAGCAGGGTCAGGACTGAGACGACGATCAGTAGCTCTACCAGCGTAAAAGCAGGGCGACGACGGACGGACATACTCATGCCGACCCCTTTGTTGCAAGGCGCTGTCTCCCGCGCCCTTTGGCGCGGCCGACGCGCGCGTTCGACGACGACCTCATCTTTACCGTTTTGAGTACGTGCTCTGCGGACGCCCACATGGCCGGAGCATGTCGGTGGGTGGCGGTACGGAACGCGTGCACTGCGCCAACACGGAACAGGGCCGTCGCCCAGAAGAATGCCAGTGCGCGACGATCGACCGGCCCCTTCTGACCTTCATATCGGGCGATCAGCTTGCCGGCCAGCTTTTCGAATTCTGCCGGCGTCCGCTCCGCGCCCAGGGCTGCAAGGAACAAATGCGCGAGAAGATTTCCGAGATCAACGCTCGGCGCGCCGCGCGCGAGGGTGTCAAGGTCAAGCAGGGTCGTCGTTCGCCTGCCGACAATGAGTTGCCGATCGTAAAAATCGCGGTGAATCGTGCACGGCGCGGTGGGTCCGAGCGTTCCGGCCGTTTCCAGCAGCCTGTCGAGCAGGGGCTTCGTCGCGGCGGCCGACGACGGATCCACGCGTTCGAGGGCAGCATGCCAGTGCTCGACAATGCCGCATTCGTCCTCCACCGAGAACGTTGGCACACCGTCGAGCGACGTCCGATGGAGCGCAGCCAAGACGTCGACCGCGGCGAAGGCGCCGTTCGCGGGTGTCACCATCTTGCCGGTTGCCCTCTTCCCCCCCGCCCAGGAGAACAGCGTCATGTGCAGGTTGGGCAAATGACCGCGGGGAAGCGGGACACGGACACGGCCTTGAGTATACCAGGCAAGTTGCTCACTCAGCTCACGGTGCGTCCGGGCCAACTTCTCCTCACGCCGGTCGCGAAATGTCTTGCCCAGGAAACCTTGGGACGGGGACTCAGCCGCCACCCGTCGATAGGCGATCGCCGCGCGGCGCCCGGCCCTGTACCCGAGCGTCCGACATTCGACGGCCGGCGCGGAGGACGTCTGCAGGGCGTGCTCTTGGCCCCACAACGGCTGAAGGTGTACCGCCATCTTCCTCGCGTCGAGGCACTCCGCCAGGTGCGGCATGGCGGGGTCGCAGTCGGGCGAGTGGATAAGAAGGCTCCACTCCGGCAGATACCTGCGTACTCCACGCAGACCAGTCGGCGTCAGCGACGCCCCGGAAATCTCCTGCTCGCCGGCGGCGGACGGCTTGCAGGGGGCGACGCCGAACAAGGTGCTGCGTCTCCCGCGACGCAGCGTAAAGGACCACTCGAAGAAAAGTTCCCCGTGCCGTCCCGGCCAGCACCGTTCCACGCGCACCTTGCGGACGGTACCTGGCAGCGCCGCCGCTGCCGACAAGACGCCCCGGAGGAGAGTCGCGACGGTTGCCGGGTCGAGAAGCCGGCTGATACTTCGTTCGCCCAAAGTGGCATCGGCCGCGGGTATCATGCGACGACTACCTCCCGGCCGCTTGAGCTCAACTCGGCCTCGGCCTGTTCGACGCACCGGCGTGCCAGGGCGCGCCACCCGGGCCGCAGGTGCCGCATCATGCCCCGGGCCAACCTGAGCAACGAGACGGCGGCATAGAGCCGAAAACGGCGCGGGGCAACCGGCCGGCCCACGGCCGAGGCCCACTGCTCAAGGAATTCGCCCGCCCAGCGCGTGGCGCTCGCGGCGTTCACGTTATGTTCCGGTCGGTGTCCGAGCATTCGCACCTGGGTGGTGAAGTTCGCCACGTCGATCAGCGGATCACCCAGGCACATCCGGTCCAGGTCCAAAACCGCATATCGTTTTCGACGGATGCGCATCTGGTCCCAGTGCAGGTCGTTATGCAGCGTGGCAGGTTCGACATCGCCAACTTCCTCGAGTCGCTCGCGCAGCTCGGAGGCGAGCACCGTCAACCGAGACTTCAGGTCCGGACAGGTCGAGCCGAGATCGGAGACGGCATTTTCCACAGGCCGGTAGACATCGTGAGGTAGAAGCCGTTCGAGCCCCGCGGCCGGTAGACGGTGGAACGAGCGGAGCGTCCGCGCCATGCGGCGCATTACGGTTGTGAATTCGCCGGTTTCCAGCTTCTCGAGCAGGCTTCGACCGGGCACCCACTCAACCGCCACGAGCCCGCCCGCCGCGTCCGCGACGACCGCGTCCGGCACGTAGAGGAATTTCGAAGCTTTGCGAGCCCGTCCGGCGACAATGCGGTGCCGCCGGGCAAGGACTTGGCAGGTCTCGGGTGAGGACGCACGCACCGCGATACTGGGGCCATCCGCATCATCCGACTGTTCTCGCAGCGCGCGCGCCTGAAGCCGCGCCACGAACTTGTGTTCGGGTACGTAGCGGATCAGCACTCGTCGCAGTGTCCGGGAGTCCACCTGTGCCGGCGTGCCGGACCGCTCGATCCAACTTTGCCACAGGCGGGCGAGCGTCGTTCTCCCCGTGAGCTTGCGCAGACCCCGCAGACGACGATCGTTTGGAAAGCAGTATGCCTCGACATCGCAGCCGCCAATCCGTATGAGCGTACCGCGCCGCGAGATCGGACGTCGAGCGGGCCAATGGAGATAAACGATATCCCCCTTGGGCCAGTAGCGCTCTGGTCGAATAGCCGCATCTGCGAGCAATACATAAGCGACGCGCACGTACCGCTCAGGATGATAGAGTGCCTCAATGGCCTGGCAGTATCGCCAGCGTCTGCGCACCTGAGGCTCTACGCTCCGCAGTTGCTCGCGGCACACGTCCAGAAGCGAGTCCGGCGGGAGCGCCGCGGCGATGCGGCAGCGTCCGTCTGCGGTTGGCAGCTCGATTCCGCTCGTCACCACCGTGCATCCTCCGTGACGCCCGCCGCCCGATGATGGCTCTCGCCGGCAGCAACGAGCGCGCCATATTCTTCGTTCCCGGCCAGCAGTTCGCGGTGCCTTCCGCAGGCACGCACCCGCCCGTCGGACAAGAAAACGACCCGGTCGAACCGCTCCATGTCCTGGAGCCGATGGCAGATCACGAGCGTCGTGGCCTTGTTCTCCGGCGACATCCAAGCCTGCTCGACAACCCGCCGGGTCAGTTCATCCAGCCCGGTGGCCGGCTCGTCCAAAGCCAGGATCTGTGGTCGGCGTAGCAACGCCCGGGCCAGCGCGATCCGTTGTCGCTGGCCGCCGGAGAGCGTGAGGCCTGATTGGCCCAGAACGGTCGCGTAATCACCGGGTAAAGCTTGGATGAACTCATCGGCCTGCACGCGCGCCGCGACGTCTCGAATCGCCTCCTGACCGGCGTCCTCGCGCCCCAGAGCGATGTTCTCGGCGACGGTCATCCCGAACAGGAGTGTATCCTGATGGACCCAGCCAATTTGTTTGCGCAGCGACTCGGTGGTGACATCCCGGACGTCGCGCCCATCGATCGTTATGTTGCCCGCTTGCGGATCATAGAACCGCAGCAGGAGCTTGATCAACGTGCTCTTCCCGGCGCCGGTGTGACCGACAACGGCGACCTGCTCACCCGCCTCGATCGCGATCGTGGCGTTCGACAAGGCCCGCACGCCATTGTCGTAGCTGAACGTGACGCCATTGAAGGCGATGGCGCCTCGCACCGGAGGGAGCGCGACAGCGCCGGGGCGATTGCGTACCGCCGGCTCGATGGCGAAAAGTTCCGCGACCCGCTCGCCACACGAAGTCGCCTTGGCAAGCTGACTGGTCACCTTGGCCAGTTTGCGCATCGGTTTGTTCAGGGCGCGAAGATAGGCGACGAACACGAGCAAATCCCCCGCAGTCATTGTGCCGTTCAGCACGGCACGAACGCCGAAGTACAGGATCGCGCACGTCCCGGCAGCCGAGGCGAGCGATACCGTCCGGTAGAGTTTGGACTCCAGGCGCGTCGTTCTCACGCCGGCGCGAACGGACGTGCGGTTCTGTCGGGCAAAGCGCTCTTCTTCGGTCGGCTCACGGTTGAAGGCCTGTATGACAGCCATCGCGCCCAGAACGTCATGAGCGATGCTGGCGACCACGCTCTCCTTCTCGCGCTGCCGGTGGGTGGCCCTCCGGATTTGCCACGAAATCCGCCACGTCGCCCAGACCGTCAGCGGAACCGTCGCGATCGCCAGCGCGGCCAGCAGCGGGTTCAGCCAGAACATTACCGCGACCATTGCGGCGATCATCAGCAGTCCCTGACCCGCCGTGACGATCGCGCTGACCAACATCTGGCGCAGCATCAGGATGTCGCCGGTCAACCGGGTCAGCAGGTCGCCGGTTCGCCGACGTTCGAACACGGCGGGCGGGAGCTTCTGTAAGTGAACAAAGAGGTCCTGTCGGATCTTTCCGATGACGCGTTGACCGGTCTGGGCGAGTAGGACGTCGCGCATGTAAGAGCAGGAGGCGTCGAGCACCGCGATCAGCAGGATCGCCGCGCACACCCATACCAGTGCCGCTGTCGCGGTCGGAGCCCATTGTGCCAGCACCCCGCCCAGCCAGGTCGAAGACATCTTGTCGAAGAGGATATAGTCGAAGATCACCTTGATCGGCCAAGGCGCCGCGAGCTGCATTAACGTGGCACCCACGGCCCCGACGAAAGCACCCAGGAGGGCCCAGCGGTACTGGTGGACATACCTATGAAAGCGCCGCCGGACCGAGCGCATCTTCGCCAGGTCGAGCTTGCCACGGCGGGTCTTGATCGTCCAGTTGAACATCGTCAGGCCTCGGAAGGCGCCGTAAGGCTGTCCGCTGTGGACGCCCTGGTATACTCTCCCGCGCTTCGTCCGAGCGCGCGTGCTTCTTCGGCCGCAGCGCGTAACCACCCGTGCAGGACGGCGATGTTTCGATGGATGTCGAAGCGCTCCTCGACCACACGGCGCCCGGCGGCCGCCAACTCGGCGGCCAACGCGGGGTCCGTCAGGATAGTGCCGATCGCCTCGGCGAGGGCCTGCTCGTCGCCCGGTTCCACCAACAGGCCGGTGACCCGGTCCTCGATGATCTCCGGCACGCCGCTGAGATGGGTGCTGATGCTCGGACATTCGCACGCCAGCGCTTCGATCAACACGTTCGGCACCCCGTCCATGTTCCCGTCTTTCGCCCGGATACAGGGCAGGACAAAGCAACCATACCGCTGCATCTTTTTGCGCACTTGCTCGTGTTGTAACGGCCGTGTCAGGACGACGTGGGATCCCAGCCCGTTGCGCCCGATCTCCTGCTTGAGCCGCTGCCTCTCGGGGCCATCGCCGATGATCTTGCATCTTAGCGACATGCCCTGGTCGCGAAGTTGGCCAACGGCACGGATGAGGTGGATGAACCCCTTCTTCTCGATCATCCTTCCCACAGCCAAGATGGTCCGCTCCTCCCGAGGGCGGTCGGGTGGCTTAAACCGTTCCAGGTCGACGCCGTTATAGCTGAGGCGAACCTTCGTGGGGTCGACACCGGGGAGATCCTCGACCACCAGGTGCCGGTTGAACTCGGTGTTCGCAACTGTAAAACACGAAGCGTTGATCTTGCGGGCGAGAAGCGTCTGATCCACGTCGTCGCGGAAGATGTCAAAAGCGTGCAGGGCCAGGCTGTACGGAAGCCCGCCCAGGATCTTTGCCAGCAAGGCGACCGTCGCCTCGCACGTCCCGAAGTGCACGTGCAGATGGTCGATGCGCTTCTTCTGAGCCCAGCGCAACAGGTAGCCGGCCTGCACGAGATCGGCTGTGCTCGCCCCCGCGTAGCGGAGGACCGTAAGCGTCGCTTGCAGGTAGCAGCGAGGCAACTGCCACAGCAAAGCCGCCTGCGCGCGGCACGTCTTGCGGAAGCGGCCCCAGACCGTCTCGGGAAGATACTCGACTTCGGCGCGTACGCGACTGTTCAACTCGTGGAAGCGCCCTTCAGTGGGTTTGCGCATTGAGGCGATGCGGATGTCGAGCCCCTGACGCTCAAGCTCAAGGATCTCGTTCACAATGAACGTCTGGCTGAAGCGCGGATACATCCGCAGCAGATAGCCCACGCGAACCGGGCGTTCTGAATGAGGACGTTGGGTGCGCGTCTCAGCCATCCTACGCCTCACTTACATACGAGCCGCGCTCGCCAGCGGCGGACGCGACTGCCGTCTGCGCCTCACGAGCCTCGACGGCTACGGCTTCGCCACCACTCTGGCGTGCACCGGACCAGGCACAAACCCTGGTCGTTTCCGTCCGCAGCCATTGATGCATCACCGCAACGTTGCGACGGATGTCAAACCTTTCCACAGCGCGGCGGCGGCCCCCCCGGGCCAAGGACGCTGCAAGGTCAGGGTTTAGAAGGACCTTGCGGATCGCGCCAGCGAGGGCCTTGTCGTCACCAGGTTCAACCAGCAATCCGCTAACGCCGTCCTCGATGATCTCGGGCACGCCGCTCAGGCGCGTGCTTACGCTCGGACAACCCGAAGCAAGCGCCTCCAACAGGACCGTCGGCAGCGCGTCGATGTTGCCGTCGTTCGCCTGGACACACGGGAGCACGAAGCAACTGGAGTGCTGCATGAGCTCGCGTACCTGATCCTCGTTTACCGGTCCCATCAACTCAACGAGTGACTCCACACCCCAACGTGCGATCGCGTTCCTCAGATGCGGCTCTTCCGGACCTTCCCCCGCGATCCTGCAACGTACGGATAGACCGTTGTCATGCAGGCGCCGTACCGCCCGGATGAGATGGATGAATCCCTTCTTCTCTTTCAGGCGTCCCAGGCCGAAGATGGACAGGGTGTCGCGACGGTCCGCGGTCGGCTGAAAGCGCTCCAGGTCAACTCCGTTGTAGTTCACGCGAATCTTCTGGGCGTCGACGCCGGGGAGGTTGTCGACCAGAAAGCGTCGGTTGAATTCGCTGACCGTAATGGTGAAACGCGAAGCGCTGATCTTTTGCGACAGCAGCGACCTTTTCACGTCATCGCGGAAAATATCAAAAGCGTGCAACGTAAGGCTGTAGGGAAGTCCGCCCAGTACACTAGCGAGCAGCGCGACGGTCGCTGCGCTGGTTCCGAAGTGCACGTGCAAATGGTCGACGTCGTGCTCCCTGGCCCAGCGGAGGACGTGCGCGGCCCGGGCCAGGTCAAACCACTCGGCCTCTGCATCCCCCCGTATGATCTTGCCCGCCCGCCAGCAATCGCGTGGAGATCGCCTTAGAAGCTGCCACAGCGTTTTTGCAACCTCCCGAAGCCGTCCGCGATACGGCGTCGGGGCGTAGTGCGCTCGCGCCTTGACTCGGCAAACCGATTCATGAAACAGCCCCTCATTCGGCTTGCGCAGCGAGATGATGCTTACGTCGAGACCCTGACGTTCGAGCTCCCGGATTTCGTTGACAACAAACGTTTGGCTGAATCGCGGATACATGCGCAGCAGGTAACCGACGCGCACGGACTGCCGCGATTCACCCGTTTGTTTGACGCCTTCGTGGCTCACGGCTAGACCTCCAGCGGCGGGCTCCGCTGGGACAAACGGCCTACTCCCGCGGCTCGGCCAAGGTAACGGCGTTCGACTGCCGCACGGACCACACGGGCGGTAGCCTGAGCCGCGTGGTTCCAGGTATACCGCTCTCGAACCGTCTCCAAGGCCGCAACACCCAGACGACGGCGAAGCTCGGCTGACCGGCCGGCGGCCCGCAGCGCGGCAAGTAGACTATCGACGTCGTTCGGCGCACACAGCAGGCCGTTCCCGTGGTCTTCGATCACCTCTTGGATCTGCCCCAGCCGCGACGCGACGACGCAGAGGCCGGCAGCCATGTACTCGAACAATTTGATTGGCGAGAAGTAAAAGTCGTCCATCGCCTTGAAGGGCGCAACGGCAACGTCCATGGCCCGCAGGAGCCGCGGAACCTGGTCGTGTGGAACGGCTCCGGTCAAGGTGACTGATCGCTCGATCCCCATCCGACCAGCCGTTTCGCGCAGCGTGCTCTCCGCCGGTCCCGATCCGACAATCAGCAGCCGAGCGGTGGGCTGCTCAGCCAGTAGCCGACCGAAGGCGGCCAGCAATACGTCCACCCCGTGCCAGACCTTCAGGCTGCCGGCGAAGCCTACGACGAACTCGCTATCAAGGCCGAGGGCGGCGCGACACACGTGCCGAGGCGGGACCGCCTGAAACGCGGCGACGTGCGCTCCGTTAGGGACGACCTGAACCTTCTGACGCGAGATGCCGATGGCTGCCAGACGCTCCGCCAGCGCCGCCGACACCACGAGCACGGCGTCGGCTCGCTGCAGCACGCGGCGTTCGATCAGTCGCGCCAGCTCCTCCAGTTGCAGCGACCGGAACGCACGCGCTTCTTCAGCCAGGAGGGCGTTGACCTCGACGATCAGCGGGGCGTCCAGAGCCTCCGCCAGATCCACACCCGCGTGGCCCAAGAGCGTCAGGCGTTCCACGATGGCGTCCGGCGGCGCCCCAGCGAGAGCCGTGAGCGCGCGCTCGCGAACCCATGCATTGTACAGCAGTGGCCGTAGCTCGCGGGCCAGCGCGTCGCCAAAGCCACGCTCCAGCATCCAGCGTTTGAGCATCTTCGCGCTCTTGTTCACAGGTGGACAGCCGGCCGGCAGCAAACGCTGAGCGGGGTGATCCCCGTCCGGTCCCTCCTTGGGGCTGAGCAGCAGGACCTCGTGGCCGATCTCGGCCAGGGCGCGCGTAATGGCGCGCAGATGGGCCGAGGCCCCTTTCGTGCCACAGGGTGGAACACCGAAGTCGCTACAGACGTACAGCAGCCGCACGGCGCGCCTCCTCACGCCACAGCGCAGGGAATCGCTCAACGATTCGATCGAGTCCCTTGAAGTCCAACTGCGGGTTCGTGGTCTTCGGCCCGTTTGCAAGCATCTCAAGCACGCGATGCGCCAGCGTGTGTGGCGTTAGCGCCGCGCGGTCGAGAACTCGGACCGCGTGGCGTCTTTCCCACAACTTGGCACGGAGCGTCTGCTCCAATCGCGGGTGGGTTCGCGGAATCACCAGTGCCGGTTTGCGGTGAGCGGCAATCTCGCACAGTGTGTTGTAACCGCCCATCGACACGACCAGTTCGGAGCGCCGCATGCGGCAACTCATGCAGCCTTCGAAAGCGACCCATTCGACGCCCTCGATTGTTGAAGCGATGTCGCCCAGGCTCGCGGCGGCCTGCTGCGGCAAATCCGGACCGCCAATGATTGTTGAGCGGATCCCCATTGTCGCGGCGCGTCGGGCCGCCTCGGCGAGATAGGTACCGATCACATGCTCGCCGTCGGTACCGCCGCCGACGGTCACCAGGATCTCCCGGCCATCGCGATCCGACGGTAGTGGGTGGTCGCAGGGGGCGCGGTGGAGATAGCCCATGTAGCGGAGTTTCGCGCGGATGCGCGGCGACAAACGATACTTCACGCCGACATCGAACACCCGCCGCATGCCGTACACCCATACTTCGTCATAGAATTCTTCGATTAGCTCGAACGCGCCGTTGCGGGCCCATTGCTCGATTGTCGCCGAGGGGGTGTCTTCGATATCGCGCATGCCGAAGATGGTGCGAACCCGTGGGCGTTGGCGTCGAAGCCATCGCAGAGTAGGAACCAGCTCCTGGCAGACGCCCAGCGGGGCCTTGTCGACGAGAAGCACGTCGGGCTCGAAGCTCTCGGTTGTCTTCAGCAAGAGAGACTCGCGGCAGCGCAGCAGTCGTTCGAGGGGAACGCCCAAGTATTTGCAGCAATACGCGCCGTCTTCTCGCTTCGCCAACGCCGGCAGTTTGATGTAATCGATCGGGGCCGAAGGGTTGAACATGGGGAAGTAGGGCGTCCCGGTAGCCAGCAGAAACGACGCCTGTGGGAAAGCCCGCCCCAGACGCTCGCAGATCGTCAGCGTGCGGCGCAGATGGCCCACGCCGACGCTGTCGTGGCAGTAGCCCATCACGCGTTGTGGATATCCGCGCTGCGGCCCGGTTCTGTCGCCGAAAGTTCGCATCGCCCAGCTTCCCTCCTTCCGCAGCAGCACACGTGCGGCTACCCTTCTTTCCGGTCCGGCGTCGCCCTCCGGCTACGGGCAGGTCTCTCCGTACTCTGCCAGCAGGGCCGCCAGGTCGGACAGATCGACGTCGCCGTCGCCGTCGATGTCACCGTCTTCCCAGGCTGCGCCGCTGCTTGTGCCGTAATGGCCGAGGAGTTGGGCCAGGTCGGACAAGTCAACGTCGCCGTCGTAGTCGAGATCGCCGTCGAGCAGCAGGGCGACGAAATGCTCCTCGTCGTCCAGATTGATCCAGCCGACGTTTTCTGCCCAAGCGTATCCACGAAACCGGCACGCCATCTCATCGAACCTGGCGCGCTGTTCACCCTTGTCACGCGTGTCGAAGTTGATCCAACCGACATTCTCGCCCCAGCCCAGGCCGAACAGGTCGCCGGTGTCGGGGTCCAGGTTGACGCCGAAGTCCGATCCGTCGTGGTTGGCGTAGTGGACGCCGTCGGCCGGCAAACCGTCGCCGATGTTGATCCAGCCCGCGTTCTCGGCCCAGATGAAGCCCGACAAGAAGGTGGGACCGATGGCCACCCCCGCGGACGCGTTGTTGGCGTCGCGCCAGTTCGTCCAACCGATATTCTCGGCCCAGGCGAACTTGTAGCCGGGGTGGATACTGGACTGCCCCGACGCAGCGGTGGCCAGAGGCAGCGCGGCGATGAATGTCAAATATGTCGTGCCTCGCATCGTTCACTGCCTTTAGAACGCAAAATTACTCCACGGCCCGGCAGTGGCCGGATCCGCAGTGATCGCCCCGACCTTGTTGCCTTCAACGATGTCGTAGTTGGTGGCATTCTCGCGGGCGCTGTTCCTGACGATCAGATTGCCCTCGCCGTCCACGTCGATCCCCAGCGAGTTGTTCGTGACGTGGTTCCCGTCGATACGGTTGTCGGCCCCGATGGCGCGTACGCCGGCGGCGCCGTTCAGCGCGCCGTTTGAATAGCAAGTATTGCCCACCACGTGGCAGCCGCTGGTGACCTGAATCCCGTCGTCAACGTTGAGGCCCGACGTGCAGGCACGCACCGTACTGCCGACGTCCGCCTGGATGCCGTCCTCCCCGTTCTCCGTCGCCGTGCAGGCAGAGACGGTGCTGCCGACGCCCACGTTGATCCCGTCGTCGTCATTGGACGTCGCCGCACAGCCGATCACCGTGCTGCCACCACCAGCCTGGATCCCGTCGTCAACGTTGTGTCTGCCCGTGCAGTAAGCGACCGTACTGCCCGAGCCGGCCTGGACGCCGTCGCCGCCGTTGTTCCGCGCGGCGCAGCCCCGGATCGTGCTGGCGTTGCCGGCGATGATGCCGTCAAGGCCGTTGGAGCGGGCCGCGCAGCCGACGACCGTACTGCCCTGGTCGACGTGCAAACCGTTGCCAGCGTTGTTGAAGGCGCGCAGGCGTTCAAGCTGGCAGTTATTGGCCAGCGACGCCTCCAGCCCCGTGCCGCCCCATTCCCGAATAGTCCCATTTCGGACGGCGATGTTGACCTGAGCTTCCGGTACCGCGATGCCGCTCAGCGACCCGGGAACGCCAATGAGTTGGAACCCGTTAAGGTCCAGCGTCACGTCGCTGGCTGCGATTGTGATACCGTTCTCACCTGAGCCGCCTGTCAGGTTCCCCGTCAGGTAGTACGAGCCCGACAAACTGATCGTAAACGGTAGCGAGGAGATCGGGGTGCGCGGCTCAATCTCGGTAAGCGTTTTCATGGTGGGCACGACCGGCCCGGGCGGCGGGTCCAAGTCCCCGGCCTGCAGCCAAGCCCAGCCGCAAGCCAATACCAGGATGACCGTGGGCGCGGTGAGCCTCCGGCTGCCATATTGCATGTTCTGCTCCTTTGCGTTCATCTTCGTTCGCGAGCTTCCTTCCAACCACCGGGAGCCTGCGGTGGGGTTCAGATCCGGCACTGGGAAGTGAGGTTTCCGAGCCAGGTTACCCTGGTCGGGTGCGCATGGCCACGCTTCGACTCCCTCGCTGCGCGCAACTATCAAGCGTCAACGATCGGCTGCGCCTTCAGGTCTCACGCGCGGAACATCCGGCAAACCCTCCTCCTGATCTCTAGTAGTTCAGTTTACCACCGCACAGCGACGATATCAACCCGAGTGCCCGCAGACTGATCCTCGCCCAGTGCCCTTCGCCCACTGCCCCGCGCTGACAAGCACTCGCCGAGGCAAGGAGTGCACGCCGGCTGTGGTCAGGACGCACACGCCTTAATCATTATCGGTGCCGCGCCGTGAGAGGGCAGGAGGTGGCCGTCAGACGCAGCCGCCAGAACGGCGACGATCGCAGGCTCTTTTCCGGCGATGAAATCGAGGTCGCCCGACTCCGCAGTATTGGAGGCTGGCCCGCTCACAGTTGACGGAGAAAGGATGGCGGCTCGGTCATACCGATCGCGGTGGGATTCCGGTTCGTGAACCTCTTGTGAAAGGAGCAGCCGTCACGCGTGCGGATCAGATTGCAGGTCGTTCGGGCCAACGGGCGCTGGCTGAGTTCCTCGACGAGGAAGCCCAACTCCTGCTGCTCACGCTCGCGCTGACCGAGCAGGTCGAAATGGCCGTCGATAAGCGGGTAGATGTCGCCGGACGGGCTGCGATCGGGGCTATTCTGACCCTCTTTACCCGACAAGCCGCCGCCGACCCGCACCCTTCACGCAGCGGGTACCGCCGCGCGGCACTAAATCACCGTGCGCGATCGTGCGCCGCCAATCAGAACCGCGAGCGCAAGCGAG
>JBHHZX010000021.1:0-20361 GCA_046758265.1 Phycisphaerae bacterium | reverse complement strand
GCGAGCCATCTCGCGCGGCGACGAGGACGCGCACTTCGTCAAGCCCAAGCCGTCGTTCGCCCTGATGCTCAAGAAAGCCGATCTGTTCGTCACCACCGGCCTCGATCTCGAGATCTGGGCGCCGACTCTGGTCGACAAGTCGGGCAACCGCTCGATCCGTGACGGGCAGCCGGGCTTTGTCAGCGCCGACGCGAAAGCCCGGCTGAAGCCGGCTGACTTGGGTTGGCGGCTGCGCTAACCACCGACTGAAGTCGGTGGCAAAGGCTGACCGGCCGAGGCCGGTCGTGACGCGCCCAGCGCGTTGCGCAGACAAGGGCGTTTTTCCTCCCGACGCTCCACAGCCGATAATAGACATGGACCCTGTGCACGCGCCACCGCGTCAGCGTCACAGGGATTGAGGTACAATGAGCCCCGCGAGCGCTCGACCATCGCGTCGGTGACGACTCGATGGCGGAATCGGCGTTCGCGAACGTGCCACAGCAATCCGAGCCCGGAGCGCGAGCGACGGGTTCAAACAACGCCGCGCCTGCGCTTGGGGCGCGTCGCCGGGCTGTGCACGGTTACGTAACGCTGCAATACGTGGGCGACCACGGGCGTTTGGCTTAGGGGGAGAGTTACGGAGAGAAAGGATGCGCGCAGAGAGCCGGTCGAGCCGACGGATGCTGGCGGCAGCGCTGGCTGCGGCGGTCGCGCTACCCACGATCGCGCAGGAAAGGCGGCTGACGATGTGGGGCACGCCGCCGCGCGAGAAGCCGCACCGCACGAAGGCGGCGGAGGGCTTTCCGCCGCTGCCGTTGCCGGTGGTCCCGCAGCGCCGGACGGAGAAGAAGCGGCCGCCGGCGGCGCCGAAGCTGTTGGCCAACGTCGAATGGACGATCGGCTCGGTCGGCGGGGACGCCGGCCGCTACACCTGGAAGGGCTCGCCGGGGGCGGTCGATCAACTGCTGCGAAGTGCGAAAAAGCATCTCAACGTCTGGTACGGCTGGGAGCAGCTCGACATGGGCGCGCTGGTGCGGAAGCACACCGCCGCCGTCGAGCATCGCACGCCGATTCTGTATCTGTGCGTGTACTACCCGCTGAGACTGACCGGCGAGCAGCGCGACGCGTTGCGTAGTTACGTGCTCAGCGGCGGGACGCTGATCATCAACTGCTGCGGGCAGGATGAGGCATTTGCGTCAGCGCGGGGCGAGTTGGCGACGATGTTCCCGAAGTACACGCTGCGGCCGTTGCCGCCGGACCATCCCGTCTATCACGCCTACTACGATATCGAGGAGGTTCGCTACCCGGTTCCGGCGAGCAACCCGCTGGATGAGGGGGCGGAGGAGGTCGGGCCGCCGCGCTTGCAGGCGGTGACGCTGGGCACGCGGGCGGCGGCGATCGTCAGCCGCGAAGACCTCGCCTGCGGGTGGAACCAGTGGAGCAAGCCGGACGTCAAGCGCGTGCACGCCGAAGACGCGACGCGGCTGGGGCTGAACCTGATCACCTACGTGATGGCGGAGAACCGTTACGCGAAATATCTGTCGAAGACGCGGACGGTGACCGGGCCGCGCGTGCGGCCGCGACAGCAACTCGTGTTTGCACAACTGATCCACGACGGAAACTGGAATCCGAGCCCGTCGGCCGTCCCGCTCTTGCTCAAAGAACTCGCGTCGAACACTTCGATCGCGGTGCAGTTCGAGCGGAAGACGCTGCAACTGAAGGACCCAACGCTGTTCGAGCATCCGCTGCTCTACATGACCGGGTCGTGGGATCCGGGGCTGACACGTCAGGAGCGGGCCTTGCTGCGCCGCTACCTGACCAACGGCGGCGTGCTGCTCGTCGACGCGGCCGCGGGTCGGCAGGAGTTCGACGTGGCGTTCCGAGGGCTTTGCGAGGAGCTGTTCCCGGAGCAGCCGCTGACGCCGCTCCCGGCCGACCACTTGGCGTACAAATGCTTTTATACGATCGACAAGGTACGGTTACATCACGAGACCGAGCCGGTCGCGCCGAGTGTTGAAGCGATTATGCTCGGCGATCGACCGCTGATTCTGTACAGTCGCTTCGGCCTGAGTGACGGTTGGGCACACCAGTTCAGCGCGTACGCGCGGTGCTATACCACGGAGGACGCCCTGAAGCTGGGGACGAACCTGGTCGTGTACGTGATGCAATAGCCACTGTGGGACCGGTTTGTAACCGGTCGCCCCACAGGTTGAAAACCTGTGCCACAAGCTTGGAGTAATCGTGAGACAAGTCTCGCAAACCTCGATCGAGCAAGCCGCTCGTCAACAGCTTGAGCTCATCCGGTCGTTCGCCAACACGCGACAGCGCATGCGCCGGGAGATCGGCAAGCGCATCGTCGGTCAGACACAGGTCCTCGACGATCTACTGACGGCGATCTTTTCCCAGGGACACGCGCTTCTGATCGGCGTACCGGGTCTGGCGAAGACGCTGATGGTACAGACGATCGCGGAGACCATGGCGCTACAGTTTTCGCGGATTCAGTTCACCCCCGACCTGATGCCCGCCGACATTACCGGCACCGAAGTGCTCGAGGAGGATCGCACGACCGGCGGGCGTGTCTTTCGGTTCGTCCGCGGGCCGGTCTTTGCGAACATCGTGCTGGCCGACGAAATTAACCGCACGCCGCCGAAAACCCAGGCCGCCTTGTTGCAGGCCATGCAGGAGCGTGCGGTGACGGTTTCGGGTGCCACCAACCCGCTGCCGCGCCCGTTCTTCGTACTGGCGACGCAAAACCCGATCGAACAGGAAGGCACGTATCCACTCCCGGAAGCGCAGCTCGACCGCTTCATGTTCGCGCTGAAGGTTGACTACCCGTCCGCGGACGAAGAGTTGACCATCGCCAAGACGACCACCGGGAACCACCTGCCGACCCTGAAGACCTTGCTGAAAGCCGAGCAAGTGCTACACCTGCAAAACCTGGTGCGGCGGGTACCCGTCTCGGATCATGTGGCCGGGTATGCGGTAAAGCTGGCCCGCGCGACGCGCCCGGCGGCGCCGGAAGCCCCCGATTTCGTCCGCCGCTACGTGGGCTGGGGCGCCGGTCCGCGGGCCGTGCAGTACCTGGTCCTGGGGGCCAAGGCCCGGGCGATCATGAACGGCACGACGAATGTTTCGTGCGATCACATCCGGCAGGTCGCGCCGCTGGTCCTGCGGCATCGTGTCTTGACGAACTTTGCCGCCGAAGCCGAGGGCGTCGACGCCGACCTGATCGTCGAGCGTCTGCTGAAGACCGTCGCTGAAGCCTGATCCTGTGTGGCACCGGCTATCAACCGGTGAGTGGCATGGCCGTTCCCGCCTCCAATCTGCTGCTTGAGCCGGCCCTGCTGGAACGCATTAAGGGTTTAACGCTGGTTGCGCGGCGGGTGGTGGAGGGCGCGTTGCACGGGCTGCACCACTCACCCCTGCACGGTCTGTCGATCGAATTCACCCAGCATCGGGCGTACACCCCCGGGGACGAGCTGAAGCGCCTCGACTGGCGCGTGCTCGGTCGCTCCGACCGCTACGTCATCAAGCAGTACCATCAGGAGACCAACCTGCGGGCGGTGATCTTTCTCGACTGCTCGCGCTCGATGGCGTTCGCCGGGGCGAAGCTGTCAGCTTTCAGCCGTCAGCCGTCAGCGGGAGCGGGGGCGGAGCTGAGCCCAAAGGAACCGAGCCCGAAGCGCAAGCGAGGATTTTTGACCTTTCGGCGTGATTTGCGACAGTCCCTCGCGGGCGCTTCGGGCTCGGATACCGGGCCTCTCGCCGGCGCGAATGTTGATTCAGGAGTTGACAGCATCCCGGATGGACAGAGCAAGTTTCACTACGCGCGCCGGATGGCGGCGGCGCTGGCGTACCTGATGCTGCATCAAGGTGACAGCGTGGGACTGGTCCTATCGAACTATCGCATCGTCGAGCAGGTACCGCCGCGGGCCTCACCCGGCCACGTCATGAGCATCTGCCACGCGCTCGAGCGCACCCGGCCCGAGGGGATCACGGACATGTCGGGCGTGCTGGGACAACTGGCGGGAAGGCTCAAGCGGCGCAGCCTGCTGATTCTGATCAGCGATCTGCTGGACGATCCGGCAAGCGTGCTGTCGGCCCTGGGGCAGCTCTATCACCGCGGCCACGAGGTGATCGTCTTTCAGGTGCTCGACCCACGCGAGATCGACTTCGATCTGGGACTGGCCGGCTACGGCAGGACGGTCATCCGCGACATGGAAACCGGCGAGGAGTTCGACGCCGAACCGGCGCTGATTCGCGAGCTGGTGCGGGGGGAGTTGGGGCGGTTCTTCGCAGAGCTCGACGCAGGCGCGCAGCGACACAACATCCCGCTGTTGCGCTGCGCGACGAGCGACCCGGTCGAGCGCGTGCTGACCGGCTATTTGTACACACGACTGAAACGCGAGCGCAGCTTGTCATTCCGAGGAGCGAAAGCGACGCGGAATCCCGCCTCATCGGCGCGCGTGCCAGATTCCTTGCGGCGCTCGGAATGACACCGCGCTGAAGGTTAAAACAGTGAGATGACTCTCCTCGCACCGCTGGCATTGCTGGTCGGATTGACGGCACTGGTGCCGTTGATCCTGCATCTCTATCAGCGACGGCAGCGCGCCGTCATTGAGTTCTCCACCAACCGTTTTTTCACCGCCTCCATTATCCGCTCGCAGCGCCGGCTGAGATTGCGACGACTCCTGCTGCTGCTGCTCCGCGTGGCAACGTGCATCTTCCTTGCCCTTGCCTTGGCCCGGCCGCTGACGACGCTCGCCGGGTTCGGCGGGCGACCGGGTGCTCGCGACGTCGTCATTCTGCTCGACGACAGCCTGTCGATGCGGGCCAGGCAAAGTACGAGGAGAGTGGCAACGGGACCTACGCGCTTCGAACAGGCCCGGCAACTGGCGCTCGACGCGCTGAACGAGCTGACGGCCGGCGACCGGGCGGCAGTCATCACGTTTACCGGCCGCACGATCGGTGAACGGACTCACCGGCTGGAAGCCGGTGCCACAAGCGGGCTGGAGCTCTCCGATGACCTCCTCAGGGTGACGAGAGAGATGGAACGGTTGCAGCCGACGTTTGCCGCCGGCGATGCGCATGCCGCGCTGGACCATGCGGCCATGCTTTTCCAGGAAGCCACGCCGCGGAACCGACTGCTCCTGGTTCTCAGCGACTTGCAGGCGAGCGACTGGCGCCAAATGGATTGGCCGCAACCGATACATCCGATATCGGTCGCGCTGGTGCGCCTGTCGCGCCCGCCGGAAGACAACGTCGTTGCGGATGAGTTGGTGCTGAGTCAGGGTACTGCCGTGGTCGGTCAGCCCAACCTGCTGCGGGTGCGGCTACTGAACTATCGAAAGGAGATGAGGCCGGCAGAGCTGATCCTGCATGTGGATGGGAAGGAGCGCTTGCGTCGCCCGATCGAGCTGGCCGGTCAGAGCCCCCACGTGGAGCAGATTCCGCTTGTGTTCGACCGGCCCGGCGAGCACCGGCTGAAGCTGCACCTCGCCGCCCGCGATGCGCTGGCGGCGGACAACACGCTCTATGCCGCCGTGCGGGTCAATCCGCGACTCCCGATTCTCCTGGTTGACGGCCAGGCGGAGGCCCCGCGCGGGCGTTCGGCCGCGTCCTTCCTGCGGGCCGCGCTGCGGGCCATCACGGCCGACGACGATGCCATTCAAGTTGACACAATTCGCCCGGAGGCGCTAACGGCGGGGGCACTGGAAGGCTACCACGTTGTCATCTTGAGCGCGGTGAGCGAGCTTGCCGTCGCGCAGTTGGAGTCGCTCGAGCAGTTCGTGCAAGGCGGCGGCGGCCTGGCCAACTTTCTCGGTGACTATGCGGATCGCAGCTTCTACAACGAGATCATGGGAGCGCCGACCCGGCCGCTGGGCGGCCTGCTGCCGGCTGAGCTGGGTACGCTGGTGGAATCGCAAGAGACGGTCGCGCCGCTGCACATCTTGGCGGTCGACTTGGACCACCCCATCCTCCAGCGCTTCAAAGGAACCCTTCGCAGCGCGCTAGCGGGCGTAACCGTTTACCGCACGTATGCCGTGCACCCACGCGACGCCTGGGGGCTGGCGTCGCTTGACCAGGGTTTGCCTTTGCTGGTCGAGCGGAGCTACGGGGCCGGTCGGGTGTTGCTGTGCGCCGCCGCTCCCCACCCACGCTGGACCAATCTGCCGCTGCGCCGCGTGTTCGTGCCGCTGTGCAGCCGGACCGTGAGCTACCTCGCCGCCGGTGGGACCGGGTGGCACGGGCATCTTGCCCGTGTGGTCGGCGAAGACCTGGACTTGCTGCGCGGCGGAGGGGACGTGGAGCAACCTGTTTACGTCCGCAGACCGGACGGGGCGCGCGTGCGTGCTGCGGTCAAGGTGGTTGAGGCCGATCCGGTCGCGTACGTGCCCGCGGACGAGGTCCAGCGACCGGGTTTCTACCGGGTGGAGGGCGCCGGCGCGGTACCGGCCGCCGGTGAGCCGCGCGGGCTGAAGCCCGCGGCTCGTGCAGTGCGACGACTGGCCGTCAACGTTCCGCGCCGCGAATCGTCGCCCGAGGTGCTGGACGTCGGGGCGGCGCAGAAGCTCGCGGGCAACTGGCGCCTGCACGTGATCGACGCTGGCATCCGTGATGCCGGCGGGACGCGCGAGGTAGTGGCCGGGCGTCGGGCCGGCGGGCTCCTCATCGGCGCCGGCTGGCTGAGTCGCGGCGTCTGGGACACCTTGCTGTGGACGGTTTTCGTCCTGGTGCTCGCCGAACCGCTGATCGCGAGCCAAGCGGGTCGCTTTCGACGAAACGCAGGGGCCGGCCCCCGTGCCGGCCGGCGTCTCCCGGGGAGGGCTGCCTGATGGCCGGCGGCAGCTGTCAACTGGCGGCGCTGCTCCTTCAACCGCCTCCGTTCGGGTGGCTCGGCAGCCTGATCGTTGCGCTGAGTGTGGTCGTCGCTCTGTTGGCGTACACCACCGGTTTCCGTTGGCAGCAACATGCACAGCCGGCACGGTCGGGCCTCCTTGCGCTGCGGCTGGGCGCGATCGTCTGTCTGTTTCTGACGCTGCTGCACCCGGCGTGGGTCAGCGAGCGAACCGTGGACGAAAAGCCGATCGTCGCGGTCGTTCTCGATGACAGCGCGTCGATGTCGCAAACAGCAGCCACGGGGCCACGAACCCGCGAAGCGACGGAGGGGCTTGCCGCAGACGCGCGAACAGCCGGGAGCGAAGTCAGCCGGTACGCGCGGGCGGCTTCGATCTTGCATGAAAAGATGATTCCGGAACTGGTAGAAAGCCACCGTCTGCGCCTGTATGACGTCGAGGGGCACGCGCTGCGCGCCGAGAACATCCCGGCGGTTCCAATCGGCGAGCGCAGCCCGCTGACCGAAACGCTGCTGCGCGTGCAAGGCGACCTGCGGCACGACGCGCTGGTCGCCATCGCGCTGCTGTCGGACGGTGCTGAGACAGCCGACCGTCCGGCGTTCGGCCAGTTGGAGCAGTTGCACGTGCCCGTCTGCACGATCGACGTGACGGGGCCGTCCCGAGAGGAGTCCACAACCGCCGACCTGTCGATCCAGGCGGTTTCGGCCAACCGCCGGACGCTGGTCGGCAACACCGTCCGCGTTGCGGTCGATATCGCAGCCGAAGGTGCGATCGATGAGGCTCGACTCCCAGTCTCGATCCTCGATGGCGGTGAGTTGATCGCGTCGCGGGTGATCCTGTGGCAGCCCGGTGAGCGCGTAATGCGGACGGAACTCGAGTTTGTCCCGCACCGACCTGGAGAATTCACGTACTCCGTAGCCGTCGGCGCGCTGCCGGGCGAGATCCACCTCGCGAATAACCGCGAAACGTTCCCCATGACGGTGCGCGCTAAACCGCTGACAGTCTTGTACATCGACGGCGTGCTGCGCTGGGAGGGCAAGTTCATCCGCGAAGCCCTCGCCGCCGATCCCGATATCAGCGTGGTCTCGACCGTTCGAACCGCCCCGGCCGGCGCCGACCACGGCTCACAAGGGCTTCTTCTGGCCGAACAGTTGGCCAGCGTGGACGTCGTGATCCTGGGCGACGTCGAAGGCAGCTACTTCTCCGCGAACGAGGAATTGCAGGCGCTGCGCAGGTGGGTGGCGGCAAGCGGCGGCGGGTTAGTCTTGACCGGCGGCTACCACAGCTTCGGCCCGGAAGGCTTCGGCCGAACTGCATTACGCGACATCCTGCCGGTCAAGTTCAGCGGGGCGGCGAGTCCTCAGATCGAGCGGCCGTTTAACCTGAAGCTGACCGAAGCCGGCCGAGAGCATCCGATCTTCCATCTCACCGGCGATCGAGTACGCGACACGGCCTTCTTCCACAAGCTACCGGCGCTCGACGGCGGCAGCCGTGTCGCCGGAATCAAGCCGGCCGCCGAGGTGCTGGCGGTGAGCTCACGAATCAGCGGAGCCGACGGCGAACAGACCCTCCCGATCATGGTCGTGCAGCAGGTCGGCGCCGGGCGAACGATGGTGTTCGCGGTGGATACGACCTGGCGCTGGCGGTTGGTCGTCGGCGGCTTCACCGGCGACAGCTCGTTCTATGAACGGTTTTGGGGACAGCTCGTACGTTGGATGGCCAGCCAGCAGGACGAACCGTCACCGGAACTGTTCGTGTCCACCGATCAGTCGCGCTACGAGCTCGGCGAGACGATCGAGCTGAACATCGAACTGCGGTTCCAGGGTATGGTCGGTGATGGTGCAGGTGATCGTGCCGACGGAGGCAGGGTAGGGCGGGCGTCTCGCCCGCCAGGGGCCGCGCGGGCTGAAGCCCGCGGCTCGTCGGAAAGCAGTGGGGCGCTCTCTGACGGTCGCGGTTCGGACAAGGGTGGGTCGTCCGCTTGGAAGGTTGCTGCGACGGCGCTCGACGAGAGTGGAAAGCAGATGAACGTGCCGCTCGCCGACCTCGGCGAGGGGAAGCATCGCGGCCGGCTGGCAGCCGGGCGGCCGGGCCGTCTGGACTTGACCGTGACCGCCGAACCCCTGCGGGGAGCCGACGGTGCGGACGCCGCAACCGAGCGTCGCGCGCAATCGCGCGTGGTCACCGTCCAGGTGGAGCGGCCCGACCGGGAGACGCTTAGTCAGCGCGGCGACCCGCAGTGGCTGGCCCGGGTCGCGCAACTTACCGGCGGGCGCCTGGTCCAGCCGGACCGAATCGAAACCTGGGCCGGCCAACTGCCCGCCGACCCGGTTCGAAAGATGGTGTCGCGAACGTCCGGCGCCTGGGGAGACTGGCTGTTTGGCAGTGCGTTTCTCGTGCTTATGTGTGCCGAATGGATCCTGCGACGACGGCGTCAACTGGCGTAGCGAGGACATGGGACGATGAGCCCTCCGCAACAGAGCATCTTCGGGATGGTCGCGACGATCCGGCGGCACTGGTTGCGCCGTCAACTTGTCGGCCATCTCGCCGTCGGACTCATCGTCCTGCTCGGATGGCTGCTGGTCATGGTGGTACTCGACAATCTGGCGATGCTCTCGTGGCGGCACTTTGTACTCGCATGGGTCGCGCTGGCAGCCGGACTCGCGGGGTGGGCAGTCGTTTTCGCACGCCGCGTCGCGTTTGGCCGACCGTCGGCAGCCCGTCTGGCCTTGCTGTACGAAGCGCGTGTACCGGGCCGGGAGAACCGCTTGATCAACGCGGTGCAGTTCCTTGAGTCGCGGCAGGCGCAGCGCGACGCCCTTGCATACGCCACCGTGATCGAAAACGCGACGGCGCTGGATCCGCGCACCGCGCCGCAGGCGATCGATCGCCGACCGGTCCGCAATGCGTTAATCGGACTCGGGGTATGCGCCGCCCTGCTGCTGGGCTATGCTGGCCTGCGACCCCAATGGGCCGGCAACGCCCTGGCACGCCTGTTTCGCCCATTCACGCCAATGCCCCACCTCCTGGCGACCGAGCCGGTCGTGTCGCCGGGCAACGTCGAGCTCGTCGAGGGCGCGCCGCTGACGATCGAGGCGCGCGTGTTGGCACCGCGTGTCGGCCGGGCCCCGGACAGAGCGTATGTGGAATATCGCCTCGCCGAGCTGGATTGGACCCGTAGCGCGATGCACGCGGTGAATGTAGCGGCCGGTCTCCGTGGCGGCCGCAAACAGGCGGCGGCCGGCGCCCCCGCCGGCCGAGATGACCGGTTGGAAACCGGTCCCACATCCAGTGTAGCGGCCGGTCTGCGTGCCGGCCGTAGCATGGACGGCACCTTTCGGTGCGAGTTCGACAGCGTCCGGCACCCGCTGGTGTATCGCGTGCGGGCCGGGCGTTCGGTCAGCCCCACGTATGTGGTGACGCTGCAATATCGCCCCCGCGTAGAACAGCTCCGGCTGAATGTACGGCGGCCGGAGTACGCTGGCGGCGAAACGCGCGAACTCAAACCGAACATGGGCGACGTCGTGGCACTGGAAGGCTCGATGATCGGGCTGAAGCTGACGGCCTCCGTACCGCTGTCCAGCGGGCAGATCGAATTCGCTACCGGGGAACCTGTCCGGCTCGAAGTCGGCGGCAACGAGCGGCGCGAGGCTTCCGGACATTTCGAGCTACGGCGCAGCGGCAACTATGCCATTCGGCTCATGGATACCAATGGGCTCTCGAATCTGCGCCCGCCGCGCTACAGCCTCACCGCCGAGCCGGACCAGCCGCCGCTGGCGATCGTCACCTCTCCGGCCCGGGATCTGATTCTGCCGGCGAACAGCCGGTTGGAACTGGTGCTCGAGGCGGAAGACGACATCGGCTTGACTCGGCTGGCACTGCAAAGGCGCCGCGGGGCCGACGGCTGGCAAACACTGAAAGCGTGGCCGGTCGCCGAGCGTGGCGTGCGACGTCGCGCCGAACGCGTCGGCCTATCGCTGCCTGCGCTCGGTCTGCAAGTGGGCGACGTGCTGCGCTACCGCGTCGTCGCGTGGGATAACCGCCGACCGAAGCCGAACCGGGGCATCGGGCGCACGTGGTCCATCACGGTGGCGGAACCGAGTCATGACCGTGCGCTGCTGGCGGCCGAGACGCGCCGCCTCCTGGAGGCGCTACAGCGAATCCTGGCCTTGCAGCGGGAGAACCGCACGGCCCTCGACCTGGATCGCGCGCTGGAGCCGATCCGGGCCCGCCAGCAGCAGATCCGCCGGTTGACGGTTGAGGTTATCGCCGAGCAGCGAAAAGCCATCCGGCCGACGGAGAGCCTCATCGCCCGGCTGGAAGCTCTTGCCGATGGGTTGATGCTCGAGGCGGTCCAATTGCTGGCGGACTACGGTGGTCCATACCAGCAGCGCATCAAGAAGAAGGAGCCGATCCTCGACGTAATGGACAAAATCATCGCCCGTTTGCAGGCCTTGATCGGCAAAGTCGATCGCGCGCTCGGGACGGCGGAGCAGGCGCAAGCAGTGCTCGAGCAGCTTCCGCCGCCGCAGCGCGAGCAGGCCCTCAAGCGGATTCACGACCTGCTCGAGAAGCTGCGCGACTTCGTTCCCGAACAGGACAAGGTCATCGCCGAGACGGAAGAACTGGTGCGCAAGGGCGAAGACCTGACCGAAGAAGATCTGGAGAAACTGGAACGCCTGAAGGGCACCGAGGACAAATGGGCGGAGGTCTTCACCGATTCGGTCAGGGACATCGCCAAGCTGACCGAGCAGGGCTTTGCCGACACGAGCATTGCAAACGACTACAAGGAGATGGTCGAGCAGATCGAGGCAGCGAGCCTGAACCTCACGCCGGAGCTGATCGAGCTGGCGGTGCCGCGGGAGCAGGCCGGCCGCGAGCTGGCCGAATCGCTGGTGGAAGAGATGGAGATGTGGATCCCGAACTCGCCGGATTACATAAAGTGGATGATGGAAGAGCCGCTCGACTTCCCCGAGATTCCGATGGTCGAGCTGCCGGACCAGCTCTGGGACCTGATCGGCGATTTGATCGAAGAGCAGGACGCGCTGAACGACGCAGCCGAGGACATGACGAGCGCCTGGGCCGACTCGCTGGCCGAAGGGGCCGGCTGGGAAGTCGCCGGCGGCCCGATCAGCAACTTCAGCGCGGTTGGCAAAACCGGCAACCAGTTGCCGGACAACAACGAGCTCTCCGGGCGTAGCGGCGACGGTCGCTCGGGCCGCAGCCAGGGGCAATTGGTCGAGAACGTGGCGAAAGGACTGAGAGGACGCGTGACGCCGACGCGCGTCACTAACGACCCGTACGAACAGGGCGTCGTGAAAGAGCTGCAGCAGATGGCGACCAGTGGTGCGACCGGCGGCGGCAAGGCGCGCGGCGCCGGCCAGGAAGGCTTGCAAGGTCAAAGCCCGCCACCGCTCATGGAAAACATGCAGTTCATGACCGACTGGCAGCAACGCATTCGTCAGAGGGCCGAACGCGTCGCCGGCCAACTCAAGGTAGTTCGCATTTCGTTGCCGGCGTTGGACCGGGCCATCGCGTTGATGCGGAAAACGGAGCAGGCCGCCGAAGACGGCCGGTACGCCGAGCTGTTCAAGATTCAGCAGATGGTATTGCAGAACCTGCGGATGAGCGGCGAACTGGCGATGCGTGAGATGGCGCTGAGCATCGACCGTGCCTACTACCTCCCTGCCGACCAGCGCCGCCCCATTCTCGACGCGATGGATGAGCCGGTCCCGCAAGAGTACCAGGACGCGGTTCGCCGGTACTTCCAGCAGTTGAGCGAAAGCGAATGAATCCTGGGCGCGAACAGAATTGGGTGCCACGGCCAGCTTGTCGGCCTGAGCGTGTTGCAGCCGCGTGTAGAAGCTGCACTGGCAGCAAGCTGCCAGTGGCACGGGCCTGTGTAAAACCGCCAGTGCTACCCATCCGCGTTGGGCTGTTGGTTTTCATCAGCCTCACGCTATGCGAGGCAGCGTTCGGGGCACCACCAAAGTGGTGGAATAAGGACTGGCCCTACCGGGTACGCATCGAGTGTGAGCCGGGCGAAGGCGACGTCGCGTCCGTGCGGGTCACACTTGCCGGGCGCACGACGAAGGATGGCCGCGACCTGCGGCTGGTCGACGCCGACGGCCGCTTCCGAAACTTCGAGATTCTGTACCACGACCGACAGCTCAACACGTTGGTTCAGCTCAAGGTTCCTCCGGAGAAACCTCTGAAGGCCTGGCTCTATTACGGCAACACGCAGGCCAAGCCGATCGACACCCTCAACCCGCAGTTCGACGCGTGGCAGCGGCACTGGAACGCATGGAAGGAAAGGCAGAGCAACCGGCAGAGGGCGCTCCAGAAACGCCAGATGCTGAAGGACGAGCTCATCCGGCTGCAACGAAGGTTGGAGCGCGTGCGGCAGACAGGTGGCGATACGACCACGCTCGAACGCCGCATCGCAAGGTTCAAAGAGGAGCTGAAGACCCTGGTCGTCCCCGAATCCGAGCCGGCCCCGAACAAGCCCGAAGCCTGGTATCCGCGCCGGGGTATCCTGCTGCGCGTCTACCGCAAAGCCAAAGAAGCGCATCCGAATACGCTGACTGAGCTGAGGCGGCTGATCCGCCGCAGCCAACTTGAGGGCGCCGGTTTCTGTCGCGGCATCTCCGACGGGTTCAATCGCTTCGGGCCGAGCGAGCATTACATCAGCGTGTACGAAGGGTATCTGCGGATCGACGCACCCGGCACCTATCGGTTCTGCACGGTCAGCGACGACGGGAGCTGGGTCCGCATCAACGACCGCACCGTCGTCGAATGGCCCGGCGCACACGGCTGGCAAGGTGCCGAACGGGGCGAAAAGAACGGCGAGATCAAGCTCGGCAAAGGCGTGGCCCGTGTGCAGTACTACCACGAAGAGGGGACGGGCGGACAAATGGCGTTTCTCGGCTGGCAGCGGCCGGGCCAGGAACGGTTTTGGGGCATCCCACGCGAGCAGTGGCTGGGCGTGCGGGCGGCGCGGGCCCTGGCGTACGAGGCCCGCAACCGGCCCGTCATCGCGGTGCCGACTGTACGGGTTCTCAACACCTATTGGGTCCGCGACTCCGACGACCGGCAGGCCACGCTGGTGGAGTTCCGCGACCGTAGCCGCAGTCGCGTCGGCAAGATCGTCAAGACGCGCTGGTCGTTCGGCGATGGGCTCGAAGGCGAGGGTGCCAAACTGCGGCACGTGTATTTCCGGACGGGGCGGCCGGAGGTGACGCTGAGCGTGACCGACGCGCGCGGCAACACGGACAGCGTCACATGTTTCCCCAATGTCTTCTATGTGGACGTGAGGGCGCGTTACTTCCGCTACGGCAGCCCAAAGCAATATGTCGAGGCGGCAGCCGGCTACGACGTCGAGCAAATGGCCCAAGAGGATCTCCAACTTTATGCTGAGTTCTGGGGATACCTGGAGAAGTGGTCCGAGCACGTCCCAGCCGTGGAAGCGCTAATCCGCCGCTTCCCTGACTTGCCGGCGATCCCGCAACTTGCCGCCAGTGCCGCGAAGGGGTGTACGCGACCGGAAGCGTACGACCCGCAGCGCGCGGAAGACCTGTATCGAATGGCACTGGGCGGCGTCGAAAAGCCGCTCGAGCGGATGCAGATGGAGCTGCGTCGCGCCGAAGTGATAGCGTGGGGCCTGGAGGATTACCAGCGGGCCCGCGCGCTGTTGAACGAGGTGCTGGTCAAGGCCGAGTCGCGACCGAGCCGCCCGTTTCAGCGCCTGCGCCGCCAAGCCGTCATCGCCTTGGGTGACGTGGCGTTGTTATCCGGCGAGTACGGCGAAGCCGAGCGCTTATATCGGCAGGCGCAGCAGATTGGCAAGCAGGTTGAGCAGGCCGAGATGCTCTCCAAGACCGGCGGCTACGGTTACACGGTCACCGACCTGCTGGCGCGCGGTGAGTTCGACTGGGCGCTGGAGGTGCTTGATCGCTGGGAAGGTGAGTTCCCGGTGCAGAAACTGGAAGGCTACATGTTTTTCCTGCGCGGGAAGGTGCTGTACGTGCAGCGGCCGGGGCCGCTGGCCTTGCGCTACCTCGAGTTGGCCGAGCGCGTCTCGCCGCGGGCCGTGCACGTCCCGGAAGCCGTTTGGCTGTGGGCTAACTGCCTGCTGGCGATGGGGCGCTACGACGAGGCGCTCGCTGTGTTTGAGCGGATCTGCAGCGATTTCACGCAGTCGGAGTTCTACGAGCGCGCGGCCGAAAAGATCGAGCTCTGCCAGGCCAGACTCAAGACACGGCAGAGCGTCAGCGAGGGCGGGTAGTCCAATGCGAACGGTGCGTCTTGCAGCCTGCGGCCTCGCGTGCTTGCTTCTGGCCTGCGCGGATGTGTCAGCGCAGAGTTCCCAACCTTCATCCCCCACTTCGCGACCCAGTTCGCAGCCGGCGGGGAAAAACCTGTTATTCAATGGAGACTTCGAAGTCTATGACAAGGCCAGCAAGCTCCCCAGCGGCTGGACCACCAAACATCCCGACCACGTGCACCTAGTCAATCTCGGCGGCTTTCGCGGGCGCGTCCTAGGGATGAGCGGTGGCAAGAAGTTGATGGCCTCCTACGGCGTCGATCTGACGAGCGACAAGATTCCCGTCGAAGCCAACGCTCGCTATCGTTGCAGCGGATACACCAGATCGACCGGGCCGAACATGAAGGTCTTCGTGAAGGGCTATGCAACGGTCGCGCGGCGAGTGAAGGGCGAGCTAATGACCTTCGACGACATTGTCTACCAGATGCGCAAGGACATCGGACCCAGTGAGGACTGGCAGCCGTTCAATCTCGACTTCGAAATCGCCCCGGCGAAGGTCTTCAGCGACTTTCAGCACAGGGTGGAATATGTGCGGGTCCGTTTGTGGGCGTTCTGGCCGGCGGGTACGTGCTGGTTCGACGACATTCGCTTCGAAAAGGTCGGCCCCGCGCCGGAGCCGGAGCGACGGCATGACGAAGCGGTCACGCACGTAGGCTTGCCGCCGCGCTTGGGCAAAGCCGCGACACAGCCCGCGAACGATGTAATCCCGAAGGCGCCTGCGAAGAATGTGGCGGCCGGCGCCCCCAGCGGCCGTCCCACGGAAGACGCGCGATTCGACGAGGAGCAAACCTGGCGCGACGCGGTGAACGCGTTTCGTGCCGGCGATCACGACACAGCCGCGCGACTGGCCGACGAGTTGCTGGCGCACGCCTTGCACAAAGGCGCGTATCACGTGTTGGCTGCCCGCGCGTTGGTCGAGCTCAAGCGCTGGGAAGCAGCCGAGCGCCACGCCCGTTGGCTGCTGGAAGAGGCACGCCAGACCTCCGACGAGAGAACGGCGCCCCGCGAGATCGAAAGTTGGCAGCGCGACTGGGCCCGCGTCGTCCAAGCGCAGGTGTGCCGACACACCGGCCGAGTCGAGCAGGCCCGCACGATACTGAAAGAGCTTCTTCAGACGAACGCTTCGCCACACGCCCGCGCCGCGGCCGAGCGGCTATTCGCCGAGATCGAGAAAGGCAACAAGAAAGATTAGCAGAAAAGGCAGGCCTCGCAGACTCGGCCTGCCCTACTTCTGCTGCCCCACTTCCAGCGCGAGAGTCCCCGCGCTCGCGCTTGGGGCTCTGATCGGCGCAGGCCTACGTCCCCGCGCCGTAGTTGGCAAGCAGGATGGCAAGATCCGCCAGATCGAGGCAGCCGCTGTCGTCAAGGTCGGCGGCGGGATTGTAGCCCGGATCGTTGGTGCACGTTCCGTAGGCGGCGAGCAGCGCCGCAAGGTCGTTGAGATCCACGTCTCCGTCACCGTCGACGTCGCCCTCAACGCCGGCGTCTGACAATGAAGCCCGCCAGGCACCGCGGCCGTACGTGGCCACCGTGATAGTGTTGCGGCTGGGGTCGATCACCAGGTCGCCGATGTTAACGTTCGGCAGATCGGTTCCGTCCTTGAGCCAGCTCACGCCGCCGTCAAGCGAGGCATAAACCCCGACGCCCGAGCCGGTGTACAGATGTGGCGGGTCGGAAGCCCAGTCGACGGCGAGGGCGCGAGCGGAGACGCCGTTGGGCATGTCGCCGGTTACGTTGCTCCAGGTCAATCCGTAGTCCGCGGTTCGCAGGACGCGCGGGCCGAACGTGTTATGGAACGCTAGATATGCGCTCGCCGGGTTCTCGGGATCAACGCAGATGTCGCTGACCTGACCGCTTGGCAAGCCGTTCGACCGTCTGACCCAGGAAGCGAGGTCGATAGTCAGCCAGACGCCGCCCCGCGAATTGCCAACATAAATCGTGTTCGAGTCCGATGGCGCAATCGCAATCGCGTTGAGCGTACCGCCGTCGCCGACCGCCGACGTACTGATCGCGGTCCAGTCGGCGTCAGTGTCGGCGTTGGTGGTGCGCCAGACGCGGTTGGTTCCACCGACCAGGGCGCGCGGGTTGCCCGGGTCCATGACGAGGGGCGCGATGAAGTTGCGGGGGTCGTCGCCCCATGGTCCGCTGATGTTGGCCCAGCCGTCGTCCTCGATGCGGAAGACCGTCAGATAGACGTACGTCGTGTACTTGCGGGACGGGTCAGCTCGGTCGTAAGCCAGATAGCCCCCGTCGCCGCCGATGATCTGCGGCCATTCGAGCACGTCCGCGTTGCGCCCGATCGTGCCGTTATCCTGGGTACCGGTCATGAGTTGGGACGGATCGGCGGGGTGGAGGGCTGCCGCATAGTTTTGTGTGACGGTGAGGGTCGCATTGCAGTTGATCCAGCTATCGCCGCCGTCTTCGCTCTTCCACATGCCGCCGTCGTTTCCGATCCAGACGGTGCCGTCGGACCCGAAAGCGATGGCGTGCTGGTCGGGGTGCAACTGACCGCCGCCGGAGCCGATGGTGATGTCGGTCCAACTGTTGCCGCCGTCGGTGGTCTTGATCACGCCCGCGACGGCATAGGTGGGGAAGACGCCACCGGCATAGACGACGTCTTCGTCGGTTGGGTCCACGCCGATGAACGCGTCGTACCAGCCCTGCGGGTAGGGGAAGTCAGGCGTGTTGGTTTTTTGCGACCAACTGTCGCCGCCATTGGTGGACCGGTAGAGGCCCCGCAGGCCGGAGCTGCTGTTGATGATCGCGGTGTAGACGACATCGGGGTTCGAGGGCGCGACGGCGAGGAGGATGCGGCGGACGTCGCTGCTTGGCAGACCGTTGATGAGCTTGGTGAACGAGTTTCCGCCGTCGGTGGAGCGGTAGACGCCGTCGCTCTGCCGGCCGACGTAGACGACGTTGGGATTGTCCGGGTTGAGCGCGACGCTGGAGGCCGCGTCTGACAGATAACGGCTCCAACTTGCGCCGCCGTCGTCGGTGCGGACGTAGCCGGCGTTGCCGGTCACGTGAATCCGCAGCGAGTTGGCCGGGTCCACGACGATGCCGCTACAGGTTGAGCCGACCTGGGCGATGGTAGCCGTGCGGTTCCAGGTCAAGCCCTCGTCCGTGGAGCGGAACAGGCCGTCACCTTCGGACCAGGTGGTGTACTCGCCGGTGCCGGCGTAGATGACGTCCGGATTGGAGGGATCGATTGCGACCGCGCCGTGGTTGAGGTTCGACAGCTCATCGGTCAGCGGGATCCACAGAATGCCGCCGTCGGTCGTCTTCCAGACACCGCCGGAGGCAGAGGCGATATAGACTGTCAATGGGTCGGTCGGGTGCACGGCGACGGAGACGACTCGTCCGCTGGCATCGTCCCAGCCGCTCCAGTACTCGTCGATGATTGGGCGCGGGCCAAGCGGATGCCACGTCAGGGGCCCGCGCGTGCCGGAAACCATGTCTTCCGGTTTCCAGTCCGGTACCGCTTCGCCACGGATCTTGATGTAGCCTGGTGGCGGTGGACCAAACTTCGGCTCATCGGATTCGCGCGGCGTCGCACGGACGGCCGCAGGCAGGCTGGCGTAGGATAGTTCCGGCTCACCGCGGTCGAGCCGCTTTGTGCAACTGACGATCAACAGCAATACAGTTGCGACAGAAACGATGGATCGCATAGGTCGCTCCCACGGTCTCGAGGCAGATCAGTGTGCGATAACAACGCTCAATCAACGACGCCCCGGCAGTCCGCTGGAAAAGTCATGTAGCGGCCGACCTCCGTGTCGGCCGTAGGATTTTGGACTGTTCGCGGGCCCTCAACGGCCGGGACAGAGCCCGGCCGCTACGTTCTCTGGGCAGGTCGACTTTTACACCGGACTCCCAGCCCCCCGCCGCTGATCTCTCAATTGTACCGTGTCGGCCATCCGTTTCCAAAGCCGACCTGGGAAACGGAGTCTCTGAGTGCGACGCGATTCAGGGCAGCGCCGTTTCGGCGTGCGGCTTGACAGAGGCGCGCCGACCCGGAACCGGTGTTCCTTTGCTCCCAGCAGACGTCCGCGAACCCACCGCGCGGCCCCGGTTCGGTTCTATACGTGGTCTCGTCCCGGACAATCGCAGGTATACGTTTCTGGCAGCGTTGTCCAGGACAAAAACCCGTGTGCGGACACGAGGCTCTAGGGGTCTGAGTGGGCGCTCGGTGGACGGCGGAGCGGCGTTGCTGCACGCGGCGCCGCCGAACTTGCCCGAGACGGCTCGGAAATCTACCGGCAAACACCCCAATATAAACGTTGGGCATGCTGATAGGATCAAGGTGTCGGATTTGCCAGCGAAGACGAAGGCACCGGCAGAACGCTGCGATGGCAAGGTATGCCGGGTGTTGCAGCTTAGGTTTGGCGTCGCGTGGCCCAGGCGGCGCCGGCATTGAGGTGGGGTACGTAGTCGGATCGGTGCGTTTGAGAAGGCGCAAGCGTGGAGAGACGGGCAACTCTTTTTGATACGTCCGGATGCGCGGCAGCCAGCGGTTCATCCCGGTGGGTGACTCGCGACCGGTCGGTCGCGCGGTCCGGCAAAGAGAGCGGCGCGGGTTCCAGTGAAGCGGGTCTGCAATCGACGGCGGAAGCGGTTTGATGGGCACACGCCTGCGCGTACTGATTGTTGGAGATTCGGACGACGACGCACAGTCGTTGCTGCACGAGCTTCGTCATGGCGGGTATGCACCCGAGTACGAGCGTGTGGGGACAGCCACGGAGATGCGAGCCGCACTGGGGCGGGCAGCTTGGGAGGTTGTGCTGTCAGCCTATTCGCCGGCGCGTTTCAATTCCGCTGCCGCGTTGAGGGTGTTGCGGGAGGCGCAGCTCAATTTGCCCTTCATTGTCGTTTCAGACGAGATCGGCGCAGAGGCCGCCGTTGCCGAGTTGAAAGCCGGTGCCCAGGACTTCGTGTGCAAGGACCATCTGGAGCGGCTGGCTTTGGCGGTTGCGCGGGAAATGGCTCAGGCGCGGGCGCGTCAGGAGCGGCGGCGAGCGGAGGCGGACCAGCGCACTTTCGAGGCGCACCGCCGCCAGGCATGGAAGATGGAGGTGCTTGGGCAGTTCGCCGGTGCCGTGGCGCACCGTTTCAACAATCTGCTGACGACAATACTTGGGAGTGTCGTGTTAACTCAGGCCGAACTGCGGGGGGAGATGCGGGCGCAAGATCCGGCAATGGCGGCCT
>JBHHZX010000020.1:0-20408 GCA_046758265.1 Phycisphaerae bacterium | reverse complement strand
GTCGCGGTCAATGCGGATCTGAGCGGATGAGCGCTGATTGGGCGTCTCTTGCTCTGATGGGGAACCAGGGCCGACCGTTGACGCCGTTGATTTTGTGCCGCGAGCGGGTAGCTTGATGGCCCGGACGGGCGTGTGCCCTGCGAACGGTGCCACCCAACAGAGCGGGAGAACGTTACGGATGGCCACCACGCACCTGGAAGTGCAGAGAGTCGGCGAGCTGGTCCGCCACCATTACGAGCACTTTGATCGGTTGCTGACCGAGATTCGGCGGGTGATCGTCGGGCAGGAAGACTTACTGCGGAAAATGCTGGTCGGGCTGCTCGCCAATGGGCACATTCTGCTCGAAGGTGTGCCGGGATTGGCGAAGACGCTGGCCGTCTCGAGCCTGGCCCGCGCGATCCGCACGCGTTTTCAGCGAATTCAGTTCACACCCGATTTGCTGCCGGCGGACATCATCGGGACACCGGTCTTCCAGCCGAAGGACGGGACGTTCGCGGTCAAGAAGGGGCCGATCTTCGCCAATCTGATCCTGGCCGACGAGGTCAACCGGGCGCCGGCCAAGGTGCAGAGCGCCCTGCTGGAAGCCATGCAGGAGCGGCAGGTGACGATCGGCGCGGAGACGTTTCCGCTGGACGAGCCGTTTCTGGTGCTGGCGACGCAGAACCCGATCGAGCAGGAGGGGACGTATCCGCTGCCCGAGGCCCAGGTCGACCGCTTCATGCTCAAGCTGCTGGTCGATTACCCGTCGCGCGACGAGGAGCGGCAGATTCTCGACCGCATGGCGACCCAGCGGGCGGTACCGCAGGTCAATGCGGTGACCGAGCCGGCCTGCGTGCTGGAAGCGCGGGCGGTGCTCGACGAGATCTACACGGACGACAAGATCCGCGACTACATCGTCGCGCTGGTGCACGCGACACGCAGACCGCGCGATTTCGGTCTCGACGAGATCGCGGAGTGGATCGAGTACGGCGCCTCGCCGCGGGCGACGATCTACCTGACGACGGGAGCGCGCGCCATCGCCTTCCTGGCCGGGCGTGGTTACGTGACGCCGCAGGACGTCAAAGACATCGCCCCGGACGTGCTGCGCCACCGCATCATCATCAGCTACGAGGCCGAAGCGGAGGAGAAGACCGGCGACGACGTCGTCCGCTACGTCCTCGATCACGTTGAGGTGCCGTAGGCCCATCCGAGCCCCGAGCGCCAGCGAGCGGGTTCTCTGGCGGGACGGTTGCGGTGCGAAAACCCCGCGCTCGCGCTTGGGGCTCTGATTGCTATCCGGCGCTCGCGCCTGGGGCTCTGATCAGATGTTTCGATCCAACTGTTTGTGGGCGGCTTCGACGGTGTTTCGCAGCAGCATCGCGACGGTGACCGGGCCGACGCCACCGGGGACGGGCGTGATAGCGCCGGCAATCTCAGCGACGGCATCGAAATCGACGTCGCCGACTGTCTTGCGGACCTCGCTTCCCTCCGCGTCGCGCTGCGTGATCGTGTTGATGCCGGCGTCGATTACGACGGCGCCCGGCTTGACGTGCTCGGCGCGAATAATGTGCGGCTTTCCGACCGCGACGACCAGGATGTCGGCCTTGCGGGTGTGGGCAAGCAGATCACGCGTGGCGATGTGGCAGGCGGTGACGGTCGCCATCTGTGTCGTCAGGAACATTGAGATCGGCCGGCCGACGATGCGGCTCTGACCGACGACGACCGCCTCAGCCCCGCGGACCTCGACTCCGCTGCGCCGAATCAACTCGATGACCGCCAGCGCGGTGCAGGGGGCGATGATCGGCGCCTCGTAAAAAAGCCAGCCGATGTTGGCGGGGTTGACGCCCTCAACGTCCTTGTAGGGGTCGATGCGATACTGGGCCGCGGCCTCATCCAACCCGGCCGGCAGCGGAAGCTGCAGCACAATGCCCGTGACGCTCGGGTCGGCGTTCAGACAGTCGATTTCGGCAAGCAGTTGCGCCTGGGTGGTAGTTTCGGGCAGCTCGATGAGCTCGTGCTGCACGCCGGCTTGCAGGCACCGTTTGCGCTGCGAGTCGGCATAGACGCGGGCGGCGCGGTCGCGGCCGATCAGGATCGCGCACAGGCGGATCGGCCCGTGCTGGACCGTGTACGCCGCGATCTTCGCGCTGACTTCGTTGCGGATGTCGGCGGCCGCTTGCTTTCCGTCGAGAATCTCTGCCGGCATCGATGGCCCTCGTCGCGATGGGCGATGATCGCGCAGACGCGACGGACTTTCAAGTGCGGGCAGGTGGTGTGTCCACTGCCATGAGCGGACCGGTCCTTGCCTGTCTCATGGCCGCGAAGACGTGGCCAAGTCCCCCATCCTTATGGCCCGGAAGCGCTCGAGCTTGATCCGCGGCGTCAGGTAGTCCTCGCCGACGGGCTCGCTGCGGCACAGGTCCGTGCTGAGGTATTTCTTGTTGCAGTCCGGAAAGATCGTGACCACGGTGGCGTCGGGCCCCATTCTTTCCAAGACCCCCACGGCCCCGAGAAAGTTGGCGCCGGACGAGATGCCCACCGCCAGCCCGAGCCGGCTGCACAGCGTCTGCGCCATCAGAATCGCGTCGCCGTCCCAGGAGTCAATGATGTCGTCCATTTCGTCGAGCTCGATGATGCTTGGGATGAATTCGTCGGAGATCCCCTGAATACGGTGGTTGCCGGCCTTGCAGCCGGTCCTCATCGTTGGCGAGTTCGCCGGCTCGAGCGGATGAACCTTCACCGGCGCCCCGTCGCGTCGCAGGTACCGGCCGACACCCATCACGGTCCCGCCGGTGCCCACGCCGGCAACGAACGCGTCGGCTCCGACGCCGAATGCGGCCAGTTGCTGTTCGATCTCCGGCCCGGTGGATTCGTAGTGCGCGTCGATGTTGGCGACGTTATCGAACTGACGCGGCAGGAACACGTGCTCGTGCTCGCGGGCATACTTCTCGCACAATTCCATGCTGCCCACAAAGCCGCCCTGCTCCTGCGATACGGGAATGATCTCGGCCCCGAGACTCTGGATCAGCCGCACCCGCTCCTGACTCATCCAGTTCGGCATGTAGATGCGCACCGCGTGCCCGAGGGCACTGCCGATGGCGGCGAACGAGATGCCGGTATTCCCGCTCGACGCTTCCACGATGGTGTCGCCGGGTTTGAGGTCGCCGCTTTCGTACGCCTTGCGAAGGATGTACTCGGCCATGCGGTCCTTCACGCTGCCGGTCATGTTCTCCTGCTCGTATTTGGCGAACAGCCGGCGCGGCTGGCCATCGAAGCGATAGTCGATCCGCAACATCGGCGTCTGCCCGATCAGGGGCGCGATGTCATCGATCGTCGCCCCGGCTGCCGCGGTGCTAGCTTGTTCGGTAATCACGGGTTTGCGCCTCTCCTCTGACGCGATCCGTCGAAGGAATCTTCCCACCTCCTTGGGTGGATCACTCCACTCGGCCGATTAGCGCCATGCGTCAGCGTGCCGCCAGTTCCAGCGTGCACTGGCGCTCCAGCTTCGAGCGCTGGAGTGTGCGATTCACACCCGCCAGTTTACTCCCTACGGACCGAAATGGCGCTCTTATGCTTGAATTGGCGCGCCGTCGTTGCCCTCCGGCGGCGGCGGAACGCGGGGGTCGGGCACGTCGGGCCGCATCAGGGTCGGCTGCGACTCGGTCGAAACCACCTGTTCGATTTCGGACTCGGACATCTGGCGACTGAACAAGCGTCGGAACATGGCGATGTTGTTGATGAAGAAGAAGGTCGGCTCCGCAGCGAGCGCGATGCCTTCCAGCTCAAACCGACGCTTGATCATCGGGAGGTAGTGCTCCTTTATCACCCAGTCGCAGGTCGGCAACACGCGTACACGCACGCGGACAAACGTCGTTGCGCTGTCGCGGAACGAGGCCACGAAATCCGGCTCACGCTTCATCACTTCGATTCGCTCGTTCAGGAGGCGGCCCACCTCGGACAGCACCCGCCGGGCTTTCTGCACGTCCGCGTCCGCCGCCAGCGGGATGTCCACGTAATTGTCCACGTAGCCCGCGGGGAAGCGACGGGACGGGATGCACTGACTGTTCGGCAGGTTGAGAACCTGCCCCGACGGCGTGCGCAGCACGGTGTATTTCACGCCGATGTCGAGCACGTGGCCGGACTTGCCCGCAACTTCGATGAAGTCGCCGATGAAGTAATGGCCATTGGCCGCGATGTCGATCCCTTTCACGAAATCGACCACGAGCTGCTGGAACATGCCCGCCAACACCAGGCCGATCACGCCCAGGGCTCCCGCCGACATGCCGGGCGAGATCCCGAATTCTGCGAGAATCGTGACGAGCGCGAACACCCAGACCAGCAGCTTTGCGATGCTGCGCGCGAAGTAAACCAGCGTGCGCACGCGCTTGATGACCGGCCCGGCGGCCACGTCCTTGACGCGTGCCGCAATTCGCGCGCTGACCTTGGCCACCACCCAGGCGACCAGATTGATCAGGCATGTGACGCCGATCGTTACCGCCAGGATCTTGGCGATGTTCAGGAGATATGCGTGGCGGACCCAGAAAGTCTGATCGGTTTCGCCCGGCGTGTCAGCTACCGTCGGCAGGTCCTGGCCGGTCATGCCGACTACGGCGAGCAGCACGACGATCGAAGGGACAATGTAGCGACGCATGTGCTTCCCTCGCACATCGTTTGCGCAGAATCTCGCGGGGGATCCTTGCACCGACCGTGTTTCCTGCCCCAAATCGGAAATGGTACGCGAACTGCGGGCACCTGTCTGTCAGGTCGCGGAGTGTCTGTGCCCGGGCCGAAGACGTCGCGGGCGGAGCGCTAGTCCTTGCAGCCGATCACCGCGATGCGGCGGCGTGAGGCCAGCTCCAGTGTGCGTTCGCGTTCGAGCAGAATCGTCTTGCCGGCTTCGACGACCAAGCCGCGGGCACGGGCCC
The DNA here is from genome assembly GCA_046758265.1 of Phycisphaerae bacterium. Classification (GTDB taxonomy): domain Bacteria; phylum Planctomycetota; class Phycisphaerae; order UBA1845; family Fen-1342; genus JALSRY01. The sequence continues at coordinate 15,504 of JBHHZX010000020.1, read as the reverse complement.
TGTGCAAGTTCTCGATCGTTTGCGGGCCGATGGTCGGGACGTCGAAGCGCATGTCCTGGTTCGGCTTGGCGACCTTGACCAGCGTCCAGCCGCCTTGCGGGCAGAGCTGGCCGGCCCGCGCGATCAGCTTGTCGGTCCCCTCGATCGCCTCGACCGCGATGACCTCTTTCTCCTTAACGGCGACCGATTGCCCGATGTCCATCGCCGCGATCTGCTTGGCGAGCGGCCAGGCGAAGTCGGCGTCGGCACGGACGGCCGGCGGCGGGTCAAACGGCGTCAGGACGCCTTCCTCCACGAGCGCTTCCGGGCAGTAACGGGTGGAATCAACCAAGGTCAGTCCCCGGCGTTGCATTTCCTCCGCGGCCGCCCGCAACAGCGTCTCGTTCCGCTTGTCGCGGGCGTGGAAGTACCACACGCGTATGCTGGTCAGGTCCGGCAGGTATTGCAACCACTGCCACCAGCGCGGCCGGGCGAACATCGTCGCCTTCCGCACCCGGCCAGCCATGATGACCTCGCGACATCCGGCCCGCTTCAGCGCCCGAATCCACCGCCCAAGCTGCACAATCCCGCGCCAGCAGAACGAGTCGGCCAGTCCGCGCAGGCTTGGATCAGCACAGCCCCGCAGCGCCACGACCGTGACCGTCCGGCCCTGACGCCGCGCTCCCTGCGCCACCAGCTTCGGCAGCTCCCCCTCCCCGGCGATGAGCCCAAGGGGTGTTGGTGGCGGTTGTGCTGCTACGCCTGTGCTGGACATCATCCACGCCTCAATTCGTGTCCCCCACCGCTGAAGCGATGGGCCACAGGTCTAACGAATCGCGAGCAGGCCGTCGACGGAGATATCCTCATCCAGATCCGGCCAATGAATCCCGACGCCGCCGCCGATCAGACGCCAGCTGCTACGCTCGTCCTCGCTGGCGGCTTGCAGACGCGGGAACCAGGCCAGCGGCACGGCGATCTCGCGACCGTCCGCGAGGGTGACGCGCAAGGCGTCGTTCGTGCAGCTCACGCCGGTGGCGAGCGGTTCAATCCTAACCGGAGAAGTGCTCATTCCGTTTCTCCTCAAACAGCGCGCGGTTTTCGGAAGCCAGCCGCGCGAGCTCTGTCAGCTCATGGCTAAGAAACCCACGCGGCCGGGCTAGCGCCACCGGTTCGAGCCAGAACTTCGCGTAGCTGTCACCTTTCTCAACATGAACGTGTGCCGGCTCGCGCCAATCCGAGCTGAAAAAGAAGAACCGGTAGCCCCGCGTGCGTAACACCGTTGGCATGGCAACATTATATCAAGGTTCCGCGTCGTGCGGCCCAAGCAGTGCCAGACGCCGTCGCGGCGCGCCGACAATTTAACGGGACAGCATGGCCCGTCGTTCTCGATTGACGTCCCCCGCCGCTGAAGCGGTGGGCCACCCGACACCCTCCAACGGAACTAACCGCGTTTCCCGGCGCTGAAGCGACGGAGCGCCAAGTCACGTGCGGGTTTCGCTGGCCTGCTCGATCCTGTCCTTCAGCTTCGCTTGCAGTTCCGCGAGCTGCTTCTCCAGCCGCTTGACCTGCTCCTTCAGCTCCGGCAAACGGCCGACGTGGGCGACGCGGCGTTTCATCTCGGTGATCGGAACAGCAGGGGCGCCAAGCACCGTCTCGCCGTCGGGGACGTTGTTGGTCACGCCGGCTTTGGCGCCGATGGTAGCGTTGTCGCCAATGCGGATGTGGCCGACGACGCCGGCCTGCCCGGCCATGGTGACGTGCTTGCCGACGCTGACCGAGCCGGCCAGGCCGACCTGGGCGACGAACAGGCAGTTTTCGTCGATGTGCGTGCCGTGCCCGATCGCGATCAGGTCGCTGAACTTGGTGCCGGAGCCGATCTTGGTTTTGCCGAGCGTGGCCCGGTCGATCGTGCAGTTCGCGCCGATTTCGACGTCGTCACCGATCTCGACATGCCCGATCTGCGGAATCTTGACCCACTTGTCGCCGACCGGTGCATAGCCGAGCCCGTCCTCGCCAATGACCGTGCCGGCGTGAATCGTCACCCGGTCACCCATCACGGTGTCATCGTAGACCACCACATTCGGGTAGAGCAGCAGCTCGTCGCCGATACAACAGCGCGGGCCAATGTAGCAGCCGGGATAAATCACGGCGTTTTTCCCGATGACCACGTCCTCGTCGATCGTCGCCCCGGGGTGAATCGTGGGGTTCTCGCCGATTCGGGCGGATTCGGCGATGTAGGTGCACGCCGGGGACGGCGGCACGCGGCGGTGCTTGCGGTAGCCGTGAAGCTTGACGATCAGGGCGGTGATCGCGGCATAGGGGTCGGCCACACGGATCAGGGCGAGGTGGTCGGGGGCCGGCACGTCCGGCTTGAGCACCACTGCCGACGCGCGGGTCTCCTGCAGCAATCTTTCGTATTTCGGGTTGGACAGAAAGCTGATCTGACCTTCGGCGGCCTCTTCGAGGGTGGCGGCACTGTGAATGATCTGGTCTCCGTCGCCCTCCAGTTGGGGCTTCATGCCGTGCTTTTCGAGCGTTTCGCAAAGTTGAGCGAGCGTTGCCTGCATCTGACTCCCACCGCCTGTGACCTGCCCTCGTGCGCCGTCGGTTTCGTCCCCGTTCGCGGCATTCTACGGATTCGGCAGCGGCAGTGTCAAAACTTCCGGCCGCCGTCGAGGTGGTCCGGCATCTGCCACCGTACTCGCGGCCCTGAATCCGCGCGCGACCGGCAACCTGAACGGCTCAACGGTCAGCCCCCCTGCGACCAGAATCGGCGGCCGCGCTATATAATCGGGTTGATCCGGCCGATGAGCTAAGAGAGTGCCGGGACTAAGGATGCAGAGCATGAGCAAACGGACGAAACGTGCAGGCACCCGAGCATTGCTCGCGCTACGCCTGGGAGTCGTGTTGCTGGTCGTGGCAGGGGTTTCGTGGGCCCGCGCTCAGTCCCCCGCCGACACGAAACCAGCCGGCAACACCGAACCCCAACCGGAACGTGCAAACGTGGTGATTTTCCTGATCGACGCGCTGCGGGCCGACCGTTTGGGCGTCTACGGGTACGATCGCCGACCGACGTCGCCGCGAATCGACGCGTTGGCGCGCGAGGCGGTTGTCTTTGAGCAAGCGTACGCTCCGGCGCCATGGACGTTACCCACGCTCGTCTCGCTGATGACCTCGACGTTCCCGTGCGAACACAGGACCGTGCACGATCGCTCCCGGTTGAGCGATTCGCTCGTGCCCCTTGCGGAGCGTCTCAAACGGCTCAACTACACTACGCTGGGCCTGTTCGCGAGCCCGTATGCCGGCCCCGATTACGGCATGCACCGCGGCTATGATCAGTTGAAGCCCTCCCGGCGGAACGACGGCGAAAAGGTCCGCCGACTGCTGGACCGGCACTCCGCAACGCCGTTTTTCCTCTACATTCACAATACCGAACCGCGCACACCCCACCGCTTCGCGCCAATTCACACAGACGGGTTTCGCGACGTTGCGAGCGCGACGCGCCTCGAGATCAGAAAACATTATCGAGCCTCTCGCCAGTTGACCCGGGTTGACTTCACACAAAAGCGGCGGCGCGGAACGACCGACAACACCGCCGAGCAAGACAAACAGATGGCCGCGCTCAACGCGATGCTCGATGATTACAACGAGCTGTACGATGCGTCTGTGCGACTGGCGGATGCCTACATCGGCTCGGTGATCGAGACGCTCAAGCAGCGCGGGGTCTGGGACAAGACCCTGTTCATCCTGCTGTCCGACCACGGCGAGGAAATGAACGAGCACGGCGGCTGGTTCCACGACCAGTCAGTCTATGAGGAGTTGATGCACGTCCCGCTGATCATCCACTTTCCAGGTGGGCGGTACGGCGGACAACGGGTGGAATCGGTCGTTTCGCTCGTCGATGTGCTGCCGACGATTCTCGATTGTGTGCGGGCTCCGGACCTGGCACGGGACGCGCGCGGCCGCAGCCTGATGCCGCTGGTTCGCGACGGTCAATCGGCTGAGGCAGACGACTTTGTGGTTCCCGGGATGCGCATCAACCGCAGGAAGTACTACCGCCCCTGGAAAGAATCGCGCGGCGATCTCAACATCGTCGTTCGGCGTGGCGAATGGAAAGGAATCTGGAACGTCGAGCCGGACAGGCTGGAATTGTACAACCTGACGAGCGACCCCCGGGAGCAACATGACGTCAGCGCCGCGAACCCGGAACTCGCCTTGGCGATGCAGGTTTTCGCGCGCCTGTGGTACCAGGAGTGCCGCAAGAACGCGACAGAAGCACCTGCAAGAAGTGCCAAACCGGACGAGTAAACGCTGCGCAACCCGCGCTCGCCAGCGTGCCTCCCCTGAACGACACCGCCGGTCGCGCGACCCGGCCTCCACCAGCGGCGTGTCGGTGCGCGTTGACAACTCGCTGATGTGTAGTGGCCCGACAGCCAAGTCCGGGCATTCGCGCGCGGAACCGTATCGCGGTACAATTGACCGGGCTCGTGTTGAGTAACGCCAGCACGAGGACCCCAGGAGTCAGGTACAAAAGGCATGAGCGACTCACAACGATCCTTCCGGCGACTTGCCGCGATCGTCGTGTTGGCTGTGGTCGCGGTGCTCATCGCCGGCGCTCTCGTGTGGGGAGGGCGGGCCGTGCCGCAGCAGGTCGCCAGCAGCGGCGGCGCCTCCGCACACTCGCGCTCCGGAGAGGTCAATATTGTCATTTTTCTGATCGACACGCTGCGGGCGGATCGCCTGGGCGTCTACGGCTACGAGCGCCGGCCGACTTCGCCGCGGACCGACGCGCTGGCCGACGAGTCCGTGGTGTTCGAGCAGGCCTACGCCCCGTCGCCCTGGACGCTGCCGACGCTGGTGTCGCTGTTGACCTCGACCTTCCCATGTGAGCACAACGTGCTGCATAACCGGCATCGACTCGGCGATTCGTTCGATCCATTGGCGGTGCGCTTGAAACCGCTCGGCTACACGACCATCAGCTTGTATGCGAACCCGTTTGCCAGCCCCAGATTCGGGCTGGGACGCGGATACGACGTCATCGTCGATTTGAATCGAGCTCAGAGCGACGGTCAAACGGTCGCGGCGGCCCTGGACGGCTGCCCGACGGCTCCCTTTTTTCTGTATCTCCACAACACCGAGCCACACAACCCGTACGACTACGCGCCGCCACACACCGACGGGTTTCGCGATATTCCGGCTCAGACCCGCAAGTGGTTTGACAAGCAAAACACGGCGTACCGTCGGCTCAGCCGTGTAGACTTCGCTAACAAGCGATCGCTGGGAACGACCGACAACACCGCCGAGCAGGATCGGGTGCTCGCGGCCCTCCGATCGAAGCTGGATGACTACAGGGAGTTATACGACGCGGCGGTGCGGGCGGCCGACCGGCGCCTCGGCTCGGTCATTGATGTGCTGAAGTCCCGCAAGCTCTGGGACAACACCCTCTTTATCATTCTGGCCGACCACGGCGAGGAAATGGCCGAGCGCGGCGGCTGGCTGCACGACCAGTCGGTATACGAGGAACTGATGCGCGTGCCGCTCATCGTGCGCTTCCCACGTGGAGAGTACGGCGGACACCGGCTGAGGTCCGTCGTCTCTCTGGTCGATGTGCTGCCGACGATTATCGACTATCTGCAAGAACCGGAGCTCTTGCACGGCACACGGGGCCGCAGCCTGATGCCGCTCGTCCGCGGTGAGCAGCCCGACGAGGACCGTAACTTCAAGATCCCCGGCATGCGGATGAACCGTAAGAAGTACTATCGACCGTGGAAGGAATCGCGCGGCGACACCAACCTGGTTGTTCGCCGCGGCGACTGGAAGGGAATCTGGAACGCCGAAATCGACACCTTCGAGCTGTACGACCTGCCCAACGATCCGCAGGAGCAGCACGATGTGAGCGCGGAGCACACCGAGCTGGTGTCGGCGATGCTGCGCGCGGCGCGGTCCTGGTACGAAGACTGCGGAAGCAGAGCTGCCGAAACGGAAGAAGCTCCCCAACAGATAGACGAGCAGACGCTGCGGAGTCTGCGCTCGCTGGGCTACATCGACTGACCAACACAACCCGTTGCGGGCGATCCGCGCCCGATGAACAGTCGGCCGAGGTGTGTTTGCGCCGCCGGGCGATGGCACCGCCGGCGCTGGTGTTCCGCGGGCGAGCACGGTAAAGTGCGTTGCAGGCGGAGGAAGCGTCCGGTGCGGTGACGTCCCCGCGCTCATTGACTTGGTCCCCGCTCGTCAGGCGAGAGAGCGAAAGGCGCGGCGATGAGCAAGCAATCGAACACGACCCCGGCCCCTTACTGCGACCGCGTCTGCCGACTACGGGCTGAAATGACGCGGCGCAGGCTGGATGGCTACCTGATCCAGAACCGCATGGATCAATATTGGCTCACTGGCTTCACCGGTGAAGACGGGTTCGTCCTCGTGACAACCCGCACGGTCGTGCTGCTGACCGACGGGCGCTTCGACGAGGCCGCCGACATCGAGACCCCCTGGGCCCGCAAGGTACTGCGGAAGATCCGCACGCCCGAGCGGACCGCCAAGGCGCTCAAGCCTTATAAGCTGAAGCGCGTCGGTTTTGATCCAGGCCATCTAAACGTGGCCGAGTTCACCTCGCTTCGCAAACACTTGAAACCCACACGGCTTGCCTCTGCGCGCGGCGTGATCCTGGACATGCGGCTGCAAAAGGACGAAGGCGAGGTGGCGGCGATCCGCAGAGCCATTCGCGTTGCCGAGAAGGCCTTCACAAAGGTCGCCAAGTGGATCAAGCCGGGCATAACCGAGCGTCAGATCGCCGCCCGGCTGGGTTACGAGATTCAGTGTCTCGGCGCACAGGAGGTGGCATTCCCGACGATCGTGGCCGCAGGCGCAAACGCGTCGCTGCCGCATTACGAGCCGGGTGGCGCTGTGGTGAAGAAAGGCGAAGGTATCCTGATCGACTGGGGTGCCCGGGTGAGCTGGTACCTGAGCGACTTGACCCGTATGGTGTGGCCCGGCGGCATTCCGCGCGAAATTAAGAGAATCCAACGCGTGGTCAAAGACGCCCACGATCGGGCGATCGCGTGCGTCAAGCCCGGCGTGAAGACCTCCGCAGTTGATCGGGCCGCCCGCCGCGTAATCGAGAAAGCCGGATACGGCTCGCAATTCAGCCACGCGACCGGCCACGGGATCGGCCTGGACGTCCACGAGGCACCACGGGTCGGGAAGGAGACGGACGTGTTGCTCAAGCCCGGCATGGTGATTACTATCGAACCGGGCATCTATCTGCCGGGTAAAGGTGGTGTTCGCCTGGAGGACGACGTGTTGGTAACGGAAACGGGCTACGAGGTTCTGTCTACGCTGCCGTGTTAGAAACAGCCTGGGGCGCTGCCCGAGCTGCCGGCGGGTCCCCCGCACGGGCTGACAGCCGGCGCTCGAAGCTGACGGCTGGTGCCGCCAAGGCATTGAAACGAGTGCAGATTCACGAAGGGCTGCCGACGAGAAGCGGATGGACATCGAGCGTATCAACAGCCTGATTGCGTTGATGGTCGAGCATGACCTCACCGAAATCGAGATTGAGGAAGGCGAGACGCATATCCTGCTGAAGCGCGGTCCGGGGGCAGCGGCGAGCGGTGCACCGACGGCCGTTGCCGCGCCGTCTTCCGCCGCCGCGCCCGCACCGCCGGCCGAAACGGCGCCCGCGGCGCCTGCGGAAGCGCACATTCGTTCGCCCATGGTCGGGACGTTCTACGCGGCTCCGGACCCCGAGTCCCCACCGTTCGTATCGGTGGGCGACCTCGTGGAACCGGACACGGTCGTGTGTCTGGTCGAAGCGATGAAGGTATTTAACGAGATCAAAGCGGAAGTTTCCGGCCGCCTCACGAAGCTGCTGGTGAACAACGCCGAGGCGGTCGAGTACGATCAGCCGCTGTTCGCGGTCGCGCCCGCCTAGCGGCCCCAGTGCGCGGACGAGTTCTTATGTTCAGTCGCATTCTGGTGGCGAATCGAGGCGAGATAGCACTGCGCATCATCCGCGCGTGCCGCGACATGGGCATCGACGCCGTCGCCGTCTACAGCACGGCCGACCGCGAGGCCGCCTATCTCAACCTGGCCCAAGACGCGATCTGCATCGGCGCCGAACCGGCCTCGGCTTCGTACCTGAATTCCGCCGCGATCATGTCGGCGGCGGAGATCACCGATGTCGAAGCGATCCATCCGGGCTACGGGTTTCTGGCCGAGAACCCCACGTTCGCACAGATGTGCCGCGAGTGCAAGATCGAGTTCATCGGTCCCAGTGCCGAGGCGATGCAACTGGTCGGCAACAAGGTGGAAGCCCGAAGCCTGGCCAAGAAGGCCAAGGTGCGACTGGTGCCCGGCAGCAACGGGCCCGTCGAGAGCGAGGATGAGGCCTTCGCAGTTGCGACCAGGATCGGCTACCCGGTGATGATCAAGGCCTCGGCCGGCGGGGGCGGGCGGGGGATTCGGCCGGTCCACAACAAGGCCGCTTTACGAACCAGCTTCCGCAATGCCCACGCCGAGGCCGAGGCCGCCTTCAAAGACGGCACCCTCTACATCGAAAAGCTGATCGCGCGTCCCCGACACGTCGAGGTCCAGTTGCTCGGCGACCGCAAAGGCAACGTGGTGCACCTGTGGGAGCGCGACTGCTCACTCCAGCGGCGACATCAGAAACTCCTGGAAGAGTCGCCATCTCCGCACATCAGCGCGCGGACCCGGCGCAAGCTGTGTACCGCCGCGGTTCGGCTCGCCAAGGCCGCCAACTACTATTCGGCCGGCACGTGTGAGTTTCTGGTCGATGACAAAGAGAGTTTCTACTTCATGGAGCTCAACGCACGCATCCAGGTCGAGCATCCGGTCACCGAACTGGTCACCGGGATCGACCTGGTGCAATGGCAGATTCGAATCGCGGCCGGCGAGACGATCAGCCTACGCCAGGATTCGATCCCGCAGAACGGGGCGGCGCTCGAATGCCGCATTAACGCCGAATGCCCTGAAGAAGACTTTCGCCCCTGTCCCGGGCGGATCGAGGAATTCATCCCCCCCGGCGGCCCGGGCCTGCGTATCGACACCCATGCGTATGCCGGCTACACGGTCAGCCCACATTACGATTCGATGATCGCCAAGTTGCTGGTTCATCGGCCGGGGCGCGGCGAGGCGATCAATGCCATGAAGCGGGCCCTCGATGAATTCAAGATCGGGCCAATCAAGACGACTATTCCGCTACATCAGAAGATCCTCGCCCACACCGACTTCGTCAACGGCGACGTCGATACCGGCTTCATCGAGCGGATCGTGGGCAGTTCCGGCCGTACCGGGGTCTGACCCACTTCGGGCCTGAGCCCCTGCCCGGCTTTCCTGAGAGCAGTCGGCAAGTTTTTTTGCCAGCCGGCGTGCCAACTTCGGCCCGGGCAATTGAGAAACGCTTCCAATCCGAGTTAAATGGTGCAGGTTAGATTCAAGAACTACGGCGGCACGGTCCGCGCTGCAAAGGTCGGTATCGCATGAAGATTCTCGTCGGGTGCAGTCTGCCGGAGTCAGCGCTCCAGGAATTGCGTTCGCTGGGGACCGAGGTCCTTTACGAGCCGGACCTGACCACCGAACGGATGGAGAAACTGGTCCGCGACGTGGCAGTGCTCATCGTGTGTCGCACGCGTGTCTCGCCGGAGGTGATTGCAGCCGGCAAGGAATTGCAAATGATCGTGCGGGCCGGCACCGACACGGCGAACATCGCCGTCGAAGAAGCTTCCACCCAAGGTATCTTCGTCTCCAATTGCCCCTACAAGGACGCCGTCGCGATTGCCGAGTTGATTTTCGGGTTGCTTCTGGCGCTGGACCGACGTGTGCTGGAGAACGTCGCGGCGTTCCAAAAGGGCGTGCTGGATCAACCGCGGGCCATCGATGCGCTCGGGTTGGAGGGTCGCCGGCTCGGTGTGCTCGGCTTCGGGCCGGTGGAGCAGGAAATCGTCAAGCGGGCCCGGGCGTTCGAGATGAAGCTGCTGGCGTGGTCGCCGACGCTGACGCCCGAGCTCGCCGCGGCGAGCCAGGTCGAGTTTTGTGCCTGGCCGCGCGAGTTGGCCCGTCAAAGCGAAATGGTGACGGTCTACGCCCCCCAGCAGGAAACGGGCGAAGTACTGGTCGACGCCGAGTTCCTTGAGAACCTGCGTGACGGGGCGTATCTCGTATACGTCGGGCACCCGGCGGCACTGGACCAGACGGCCCTGGCGGAGACCGCGAGAGCGCGGCACCTGCGGGTCGCCTACGACATCTCCGCCCCGCAACTTGTCAGCAGCGATACGGGCCGATTCAGATCCAGTCTACAGGCGCTCCCCGGTGTGATCGGAACCCACCAACTGGCCGACCGCACGCGGCAGGCGTACGAAGCCACCGCCGCTGAGGTGGTACGCGTCATCCGCGAGTTTCTGGTCGCCGGTGAGGTTGTAAACTGCGTAAACCTCATGGAGCACAGCCCCGCCACCTGGCAGTTGGTGCTGCGGCTCAGAGACACGGTCGGTGTGCTGGCGTCGATTATGGAGCATATCCGCACCGACGGGATCAATGTCGAGGAGGTTTCCAGCCGGGTGTTCACGGGAGCCCAGGCCGGGTTCTGCTCCGTCGCACTGGACGAAAGGCCGAGCGCCGAAGCCCTCAACGCTATCCGCGAACTTGACGGCGTGCTACACTTGGAATTGCGCGCCCTCGTTTGACGTCCGAGTACCTGGTCCGCTCTCCTGCTCAGGCGGGATAGGAGCAACCAGCGGCGCAGCTCTCGGTATAAACTAGCGTTACGACATGAACGATCCGGACAGAACTCGAACGATGCGCTGGCGGATAAGCGCCCTGCTCCTCTCAACCTGGTGCGCCGTAACCGCTATCGGCGAGGACCCGCCCGAAGGGGCGGCGGATCCCGTCCAGTCGCTGCGAGCCGAGGTGACCGTCGACCGGACACTCTTTAACCCATCACAGCCGATGCCGGTGCGGTTCACACTCTTCAACCCCACCCGCGAACCGATCGAACTTCCCGTAACGCGGACAGCAGACGACCGCGACGCCATCACGCTCCCACGCGCCCTGATTATCGGCAGCAGCGAACACCCGGCCCTGCTGATCGCCTATGAAAACGAAAAGCCCGTCGCCGTCCGTCCCAACCCGCCGCGCGATGCCGGCAACGGCGTGACGGACGTCCTGCGGCTGGCACCGCGGGCGTCGGTTGGCGCCGAAATCGATCTGAGCACCGTGCATCGGCAACTGCGTTATTCGGGGAGGTATCGGGTCGAATGGCAACCACTGGGCGGAAAGGTTGCACCGGTCACGTTGACGTTCCGCGTCGAGCCGCGAAAAGACGCGGACTTGATCACCGACTACGGCAAGATCACGTTCTCGCTGATGTACGACAAGGCTCCACGCAACCTCGAGAACTTTCTGGAATTGGCGCGGCAGCGCTTCTACGAGGGCAAGACCATTCACCGCGTTGTACCCGGCTTCATCATCCAAGGCGGATCGCCCGATGGCAGCGGGACCGGGATACGACCGGACGGGAAGTTCGTTGCCGCCGAATTCCACAATACGCCGTTCGAGCTGGGCACGCTGGCGATGGCCCGCAAGCCGAACGATCCCGATTCGGCCAGTTGTCAGTTCTTCATCAGCCTCGGCCGCCTGGAAGAGCTGGACGGCAAGTACACGATTGTCGGCCAGGCACGGGGTGAGGAAAGCTTCCGCACGCTGCAAAAAATCGAGCAGTTGCCCACCAACCGCGATGGACGCCCCACGCGGCCGCTGATTATTCGATTCTTCACGCTGGTCGATGCCCCCGTGAACCAGGCGCGGCAACTGGAATCTTCCCGGCCTTGAGTCGACCCGGAACACCCCCCGCGATGCCAACCCTCGAAAGGGTCCGCCCGGCCGGGCCGATGCTTTGGCGCCAAAGTCACTCCCAATCGACGTTCAGGTACTCGTAGAGGTAGCGAATGGTTTCCTGTTGGTCGGCGCCCTCGTCCTCGAGAATATCGCCGATGGAAATGATTCCGACCAGCCGCTCGTCCCGGACAACCGGGAGGTGGCGAATGCGGCGGTTGCGCATCACCGAGCGGCATTCCGCCCGCTCGGTCTCCGGGGAACAGCAGGCCACCGGCGACGTCATGACCTCGTGCACCGTCGTGGCGGCCGGGTCGCGCAACTGGGCGACGACGCGATTGAGGATGTCGCGTTCGGTGAATATCCCGACCACCGTTTCGCCACGGACCACGACCAACGCACCGATGTGCCGCTCGTTCATGAGACGGGCGGCGTCGACAACCTTCGCCTCGTCATCGATGCTGACAACTTCGCGCCCCTTGTGTTCGAGAATCTTCTGGACGGTGCCCATGACATTCCTCACCTGTTGGTTGGGGTAGTCGAACCTCACTTGAAATACGCCGCCGGCAGCGGGCGGGCGGCCTCGTTGTGCTGGATCAACGGCGCCAGATAGTCGCTGGCAAACTTTCGCGAGGCCCAGCCGAGGTGCGAACCGCTGGCACCGACTTCCTTCATCCGCGGGTTCCACCGCACCTGCCGCAGGCGGGCGGCATACAGCTCGCGATCCGCTTCACTCAAACCGTCCGGCAGCTTGAATCCGACCGCCCCGGCCGAGGTGCCGAAATCGCGATCGACCGGCCCGAACAGCGACGTACCTACTCTAAGGAAGCTCACGTCGCGAGTCGAGTAGAAATTACAGATGCCATGACGCGTGCGGCGCAGGGCGGTCGAAAGGTCATGGTCGGGCGAAAGGGCCGGTGCCAGCAGGATCGCCTGGTCGATCTGCCGACCGGGCGGCAGAGCTTCCAGCGCCAGCACGGCAATTCCCCCGCCCGCGGAATGCCCGAGCAAATGCACCGGACTGCCGGGATAACGGTCGCGGTAGGCCAGGATTCGGTCGGCAAGTCTCCGCGCCTGGCGTCGGTTGCGCTCGAGATTGGCCAGGTTGTACACGAAGGTGCCGGGCAGGCCGGACGTCCAATCGTACACTTCGATCGCCGAGCCGACACCGCCTTCGTCCAGCCCGAGCGCGATATTGCGGTTCCAAACGCTACGTCCCTCGATGCCGGGCAGGATGAACACGACGCCGCGCGCGTAGCGATCGCTGGTGCGAACGCTTTGCGGAACCCGACAGCCTGCGCAAGCGATCAGCCCGCACAGTGCACATGCCGTCGCCGCGGAGAGCCGTCGCCGGAAGACGGGTACGAATGCAATTTGCATAAAACCGAAAATCATGCCCGCATTCCGCCGGAACGGATATCAATTATCCGCCTCGCTGCGATCCGTCAACTGCGCCGGCTGCGGGCTACAGTCGTAGCGCCCGGTAGCGCCGCCGTCGGCGCCGCATGACCCACGGCAAAGCGTTGATCAGCATCGCGAGCACCGCAGCGAGCAGGGACGTTAGTGTAGCCGTCCCGACCAGATTCCAGAACGAGACGGAACCGGGCCCGGCCCAGTAGTGCAGGTGCAGCAGGTAGATGACCTGTCCCGGCCAGGCGGCCAGGAAGGCGGCCAGACCCCGCACCCACCAGATGCTGACGTTTCCGACTTCGCGCAGGCGCGTCAGCAACAGCCCGCTCAGCCCGAGGGTGAAGGCGTGGATGCCGAGCGCGTCGGCACCCCCGAGGTCCTGGGCCAAGCCGACGATCCAAGCGGCGACGCGGCCGTCGTGCGTCGGTGCGAGCAGCCCGCACAAGAGCGCCAACACCAGAAAGGCGTCGAAGAATCGAACTCCCAGCAGCGCCACCACCCCGGTTTGCAGGAGGTAGGCCAACAGCAGCGCGATCGCAAAGCCGCCCCACGCCATCAGCGCTCCGCTCCTTCAACCGGCGGTTGGTATCCGGCGGGTACCGGCACGCTGAAGCGCCGCGGCGGACTTAGCAGGACCCCCTTGTCGGTGCGCTCATAGCCGAACTGAACCTCGATCTCTTTCCCCTCGAGCGCCAGCTCTTTGGGCCACGTCAACGGAAACCCGTAAAAGTAGCCGCCGACCGCACGCTTGTTGACGCGGAACCCGAGCGCGTCGCCTTGGTCGAACTCCCACATGTGCACGAGCTTGCGCTGTCGACGGCCATCCTCGCCCGGCACCAGCTCGTACACCCAGACGTAGATGTTGCCCGGGACAAACGCGCCCTTTTCGGTCTGCCCGGAGACGAAATATACGGGCACCCTGAAACCGACGATTCGTTCCCTCTCTTGCAGCCAGGGCACCTGCGGCCAGTACTGGATAATCTGAACGATGTCGTCTCGGGTCGGGATCTTGGTCGAGTCGATCTCAGTCCGCCCGATCGGCGTTCGGGATGGCGCCTTCGGCGGCGTTTCGCAACCCGCGCACACCGTCGCCAGCGCCACGAACGTGCCACCGAAAAGCTGCGCATACCTCCCTCTGGTCGGTCGAAAGATCATTTGCGCTGCTTCGCTGCGGTGTCAGCCCATTTGGAACCGGATCCCGCCCACGAGATCGGGACGTTATACGAGTCGGGATCGACGGTCTCCACTTCCGCCTGCTCCTCGGAGGTCGACGAGGGGCGGACCGGACCATAGAGGTCCGGATCGAACTTCTCTTCCGGCTCGATCGTCCCCGGCGCCTCCGGGAACGGACCCAGCAGGTCCTCGCCCTCCGTCGGCGCGAGTTCCTCCGGCGAAACCCGCAGGGCGTTCATCAGTTCATTTGTCAAGACCGCATCCGGCAACTCGCCCGTACGGTCACGCTCCTGCATCGAAAGCTCACGATAGTCGTCGAGCGTGCGCAACACGCGCGGGGTCAGGATGACCAGCAACTCGGTGTGGGAGGTTTCCACCTGCCGGTTGCTGAACAGCACACCGAGCAGTGGAATGTCGCCCAAGATCGGCACCTTCTGCTCGCGGACCTCGTCGCGCGAGGTGATCAGACCACCCAGCACCACGGTCTCGTTGTCTTTCACCGTGACGACCGTCTCCGCCTCGCGCTTGAAGAAGATCGGCGACGTGGCGCCCCCGCCGATGTCGATCGTCGAACCAGTGATGTCGGAGACCTCCTGGCGAATCTCCATGCGGACAAAACCATCCGGGTTAATGTGCGGGGTAACCTCGAGAATGATGCCGACGTCCTGGCGCCCGACCGAGGTCGTCACCTGCCCGGCGACGGTCGTCAGCCCGGTGACGTACGGCACGTCGTTGGTGATCTCGATCCGGGCCTCCTGGTTGTCCATCGCCACGATCTGCGGGCGGGAGAGGATGTTCAATTGGCCTTCGTTCTGGAGCGTGCGGAACAGGAAGTTGAAGTCCGCGCCGGTGATGGTGAAGGTGAAGCCGCCCAGGCCGGATCCCGCGGCGCCGATGTCGGTCCCGCCGACGAAGTCGAAGGTGGTCGTGTCGGTCGGACCGGCCTTGGTGAACTGCAAATCCTGAAACGCGAACTCCACGCCGAGCTCCAGCGAGTTGTCCATCGTGACCTCGACGATCAGGACCTGGATCATGACCTGTGGCGGCGGCTGGTCGAGGTCCTGCACGAGGTCGAGCACCTCGATCTCGCGCCGCGGA